>JBILOA010000280.1:0-3779 GCA_044374735.1 Pirellulales bacterium
CCCCCGGCGAGGCTGTCGATACCGAGGATCACGGCCCGAAGCCGAGCGCGCTGGAGGTCGTGCGGCGGCTCGAAGGCATGGAAGACCTCGCCATCGAGGACTGCGTGCTCGATTGCTCGCAGGCGCTCGTGACGCTCCTCGACCTGCCCGACACGCCGGGCGTGGCGGCCGACGTGTTCGCCGAGGTTGGCCGGGCGGGACTGTTCGTCGACATGATCGTGCAGAGCCACCCGCGGGAGGGCCGGGCCGAGATCTCGTTTACGGTCCCGGCCGGCGACGCCGAGCGGGCGACCGCGGCGGCCCGCGGCATCGCCGCCGCGCGGGGGGCGACCGTCGCCGACGTGCCCCACGTGGCCAAGCTCTCGATCACCGGCGTCGGGATCCGCAGCCACGCCGGCGTGGCCGACCGGCTGTTTCAGCCGCTGACGGATGCGGGCATCAACATCGACCTCGTGAACACGAGCGAGGTGCGGCTCAACGTGATCGTGGCGGCCGAGCACGGTGCCCGGGCGCTCGCGGTGCTCCGGAAGGCCTTCGGACTGCCCTCGTCCGGCGGCCGGGAAGCGGCGGCGAGCCCTGCCTGATCCCGTCCCCGCTCAGCCGAGAACGTTCTCGAGGACGTCCTCGGCGACGTAGATCGGGAGGTTCGGCTCGCAGGTGACGGCCACCGCGATGGCGTCGGAGGGCCGGGCGTCGATCTCGACGATCTCGCCATCCTTGAGCACGCGGATCACGGCGTAGTAGGTGTGCTCCTTGAGCTCGGAGATCACCACGTCCTGAAACTCGCCGCCCAGCAGCTCGACCGCCGCCACGAGCAGGTCGTGGGTCAGGGGGCGGGGCGTCTGGTGGTGCTTCACGCGGCGATCGATGCTCGTGGCCTCGAACAGCCCGATGATGATCGGGAAGGTGCGGTTGCCGTCGACCTCGGTGAGATACACGACCTGCTGGTCGTTGACCTCGCTGATGATGATCCGCGAGAGTTCCATCTGGACGCTCATGGCGTGCTCCTGACAAGGGGCCGACCCGACGCGTCCGCCCGATTGCGTCTGGCCAATGCCGGAGTGTACCCCAGGTCGGGCCTTGGGATCAGCCGCCCGCATTCCCCGGGCGGGCCCGGAGCGCCGCCAGCGCGGCCATCCCCTTGGCCTGCCGTTCCTCGAGCTCGGCGAGCTGGGCCCGTTCGGCCGCCACCACGGCCTCGGGCGCTCGGGCGGTGAAGGTCTCATTGGCGAGCTTGGCCCGCTTGGCCGCGATGAAGCCCTCGGTCTTGGCGTTGTCTTTCTCCAGTCGGGCGATCTCGGCATCGACGTCGACCAGCTCGGCCAAGTCCACGAACACGTCGCAGCCGGCCGCCGTTCCCGTCGTCGCGCCGGCGGCGCCCATGGCCGCCGGGCCGAGCGCGGTCAGGGTAACCCCGGCCATCGACTCGATCGCGGCACGCATCGGCTCCAGCAACTCCGCGACGTCGCCGCCCGTGCGGATCGCCGCCGGTACGCGGGTGCGCGGTGGCACGTTCTGCCGGGCGCGGATCTCGCGGATCGCGGCGATCACCGCGAGGAACGTGCCGAACTGCCGCTCCGTCCGCTCGTCGGTCCAGGCCGCCGGCGGGTCGGGCCACCGAGCCTGCATGATCGAGGCAGGCAACGGGCTGCCGCCATCCCAGGGCATGCGCCGGTCACCGGCCGCCTCGCGGAGGTGCTGCCAGATCTCCTCGGTCACGAAGGGCATGATCGGGTGGAGCAGCCGCAGGATGGTGTCGAGGCCGGCCACCAGCATCGCCCGGGCCTGGTCGCGGTGGGCGGGGTCGGCCAGCCGCGGCTTGCAGAGCTCGAGATAGGCGCTGCAAAACTCGTCCCAGGCGAAGCCGTAGAGGATCCGGGCCAGCTCGGCGTAGCGATACTCGTCGATCGCCGTGGTCGCCTCGCGGGCCACGCTGGCCAGGCGGCTGGCCAGCCAGCGATCGGCCAGCTCGGCGTTGGCGACGACGGTGGCGTTGATCGGCCCGACCGACGTGCCCCCCTCGAGGCTCATCAGCACGAACCGGGTGGCATTCCAGAGCTTGTTGGAGAAGTTGCGGCCGGCCTCGAACTTCTCGCTCACCGCCGGGCCGCGGGGCAGGGCCAGATCGGCCTCGCCCGTGGCCCATTGCGTGCGGAAGGGCTTGCCGCACTTCGGGCACTCGATCCGGGGCTTGGTCCGATTCTGCGTCGTCTGTTCGACCAGGTGGCCGCAGCCCGGGCACTGGAAGTCGACCGGCATCCGCACGTCCTGGGTCTCGGTGGCCATCCCGGCCAGCGCGAACCGCAGCGCGTCGGCGCCGAGGGCCTCGATCACGTCGACCGGATCGACGCCGTTGCCCTTGCTCTTGCTCATCGTCTCGCCGTAGCGGTCGAGGATCTTCGGATGGATCGAGACCTCGCGGAACGGGATCTCGCCGGTGTCGAAGACACCCATGATCACCATCCGCGCGACCCAGAGCGTGAGGATGTCGCGGCTCGTGACCAGCGCGGTCGTCGGGTAGAAGCAGGCGAGCTCGGGCGTGGCCGCCGGCCAGCCGAGCGTGGAGTGGGGCCAGAGCGCCGACGAGAACCAGGTGTCGAGCACGTCGGGATCGCGGACGAGCGGCTGGCCCGCGACCGTCTCCGTGGGGAGCGTCTCAGCGCTCGAGCAGACGAACCAACCGCCCCCCTCGTCGCCGGCCCAGGCGATCGTGTCGGTCGCGCCGAAGGCCGCGGCGAGGTCGCTCTCCGCCACGCCGGTCACATGCCAGATCGGGATCCGGTGGCCCCACCACAGCTGGCGGCTCACGGGCCAGTCTCGCTTCTCGGAGAGCCAGTCGAGGTATCCCTTGGCGTAGCGTTCCGGAACGATCGTGATTCGGCCGGTCGCCACCGCGTCGATCGCCGGCTGGGCCAGGTCGGCCATCCGGATGAACCACTGGTCGGCGAGATAGGGTTCGATCGGCGTCTTCGACCGGTCGGAATGGGCCAACTCGATCAGCCGGTCCTCGACGCGGTCGAGTTGGCCGGCCGTCTCCAGATCGGCCACGACCCTGTCTCGCGCCTTCTTGATCGTGAGCCCGGCGTACGGCCCGGCGGCGGTGTTGAGCGTGCCATTCGGCTCGAGGATGTTGACCATCGGGAGGGATCGCCGCAGGCCGACGTCGTAGTCGTTGGGATCGTGGGCGGGCGTGATCTTCACGCAGCCGCTTCCGAGTTCGGGCTTGGCCCACTCGTCGGCCACCAGCGGAATCGCCCGGCCGAGCAGGGGCAGGCGCACCTGGCGGCCCGCCCGGGCCATGCGGGCGAGCGTCTCGAGCACCGGCAGGAGATCCCGGCGGCGGGCGGCGAGATCCTCGAGGGCGGCGTCGATGGCGGGCTGCTCCTTCGCCGGGGCAGCGGCCCGCTTGGAGCGGAGTTCCTGCTCGACGCGGTCGAGCGCGGCCGCGGGATCGGGATGGACGGCGACGGCCGTGTCGCCGAGGAGCGTCTCGGGGCGGGTCGTGGCCACGGTCACGCTCGGCGGTTCACCGGGCTCGGGATCGATCACGTCGTAGCGGATGTGCCAGAAGTGGCCCTTCACCTCCTCGTGGAAGACCTCGTCGTCGCTGACGGCCGTCTGGAGGAAGGTGTCCCAGTTGACCAGCCGCTTCCCGCGGCGGACGAGGCCGCGCTTGAAGAGCCGGAAGAAGGCTTCGCGGACAGCCGCCGCGCACTGCTCGTCGAGCGTGAACCGCGTGCGGTCCCAGTCGCAGGAGGCGCCGAGATCGCGGAGCTGGC
>JBILOA010000279.1:0-3779 GCA_044374735.1 Pirellulales bacterium
CGACCCGACCGCCTCACTCGGGATCCCCTTCGCCCGCATCGACGTGCCCTGGCTCACCGGCGGGTTCTTCGACGTCCGGCTGTCGCTCGGGCTCGACGGCCTCTCGCTCTGGATGTTCGGACTCTCGGCCCTGCTGTCGGTGACGGCGGTGTTCGTCAGTTGGGACGCGGTGAAGGAGCGGCCGGTCGGCTTCTACGGACTGTTGCTCGTGCTCGAGGCGGCGATGCTGGGCGTGTTCGCCGCCCGGGATCTGCTGCTGTTCTACGTGTTCTTCGAGTTCACGCTCGTGCCGCTCTTCTTCCTAATCGGCATCTGGGGGCACGAGGAGCGGCGGAAGGCGGCCGTGAAGTTCTTCGTCTACACGCTGGCCGGCAGCCTGCTGACCTTCCTCGGCCTGCTCACCATCGTGCTCTGGAACACCTCCCACACCGGCACCGTGACCTTCGACATCGAGTCGCTGACCGACGCCACCACGCTCCACCCGCTGCCGATGACGGCGGAGGGGGGCTGGCTGCAGATGGTCGTGTTTCTGGCGCTCTTGGCGGGCTTCGCCGTCAAGGTGCCGATCGTGCCCCTGCACACCTGGCTGCCACTGGCCCACGTCGAGGCCCCCACCGGCGGCTCGGTCGACCTGGCCGGCGTGCTGCTCAAGATCGGGATCTACGGCTTCTTGAGGTTCTCGATGCCGATGCTCCCCGAGGCCACGGCCGTCGCGGCTCCCTGGCTCTTTGCCCTCGGCGTGGCGGGCATCATCTACGGGGCGCTCGTAGCGCTCGTGCAGACGGACCTCAAGCGGCTGGTCGCCTATTCGTCGGTCAGCCACATGGGCTACGTCGTGATGGGGCTGTTCGCCCTCACGCCCGTGGCGATCGAGGGCGCCAACCTCCAACTCGTGAACCACGGCCTCGCCTCGGCCGGACTGTTCGCCATCGTGGGCATGCTCTACGAGCGGTTCCACACCCGCAGCATCGCGAATCTCGGCGGGATCGCGGCCAAGGCCCCCTGGCTGACCGTGTTCTTCATGCTGTTCACGTTTTCCAGCATCGGCCTGCCGGGCCTGAACGGCTTCGTGGGGGAGTTTCTGATCCTGGCCGGGTCGTTCCAGCGGGCCTGGAGCGGCGTCTCGCCCGCCTGGCAGACCTGGTATCTCTCGCTCGCCGTCGTCGCCGTCGTCGGCGTGGTGCTCGGGGCCTGGTACATGCTGCAGGCGGTGCAGCGGGTGTTCTTCGGTGGCTCGCGTGAGCCGCCACGGCACGGCGGTCACGGCCATGGCCACGGTGCCGGTCACGGCCACGCCCACGCCGATTCCGGCGAGCGGCTCGACATCCGCTGGCACGAGTTCGCGGCGCTCGCCCCGCTGGCGGTGTTCGTGCTCTGGATCGGCCTCGCGCCCGGCATGTTCCTGGCTCCGGTCTCGGCGGCCGTCCGCGGCACCACAGCCGCCGCGGCTGCCGCCTTCGCCACGCGGATGGAGGCCCCGGCGGACGCCGGTGACGTGGTCGGCGGCCCCGGCCTGGTCCGGGGTGGACTGTGCCGTGTCGACCGGACGTTCGCTCCCGCCGTCCCGGCCTCCGCTCACTCCATGCTGGCTTCGCTCCCGCCATCCGTGGCTCCGCTCGCCAGCAAGGCCGTCTCCACGGCACAGGCCACCCCTCCCAAAATCTCCACGCCACTCATGAACGACCCCGCAGGGCTCGCCACCTCGCCATGACCTCGTTCGATTCCATCGCCCTGCTCACGCCCGAGATCGTCCTGGTGGCGGCGGCGCTCGTCGCCTACCTGGGCGGCGCCTTCGCCGGGCTGCGCCACGGCTGGCTCGTGGCGCTGGTGGGGATCGTCGCGGCCATGAGCCTCGCCGGTGGCCAGCCCGCCGACGGTGCCTCGGTCACTTCGGGCCCGGTGACGGTCGACGCCTTCTCCACCTTCATCCGCTGGGTGGTGCTCGGCGCGGGGGCGTTGCTCGCCCTCGTCCAGGCGGGCGACGTGTTCACCGCCGCCACCAGTCGTGGCCCGGGGCTGCATCGCGGCGGCACCTGCGAGGAGGCCGGCACCTTCCTCGTGATGCTCGCCGGGCTGTCGCTCGTGGGCGTGGCCGACGACCTCGTGCTCCTGTTCGCCGGCCTGGAGCTCGTCTCGATCCCGACCTACGTGCTGTTGGGCCTCAAGCGGACCGACGACCGCGGGCGGGAGGCGGCGATCAAGTATTTCTTCCTCTCGCTGATCGCCTCGGCCGTGTTCCTCTACGGGGCCGCCACGCTCTACGGGATCGCCGGCACGACGAGCCTCACGGGCATCGCCCGCGTCATGCAGTCGGCCGACGGACCGGTCTCGGGGATGGCCACGGTGCTCTTGCCAGTGGCCCTGGGAATGACGGTCGTGGGCGCCGCCTTCCGGCTGGCGGCGGTGCCGATGCACTTCTACGCCCCCGATGTCTACGAGGGGGCCGGCCCCGGCAACGCCGCGGTGCTCTCGACCTTGCCCAAACTGGCCGGCGTCGTCGTGCTCGCCCGGCTCGTAGCCCTCGGCGTGACGGCCGAGCCCGCCGCCGCAGGCATCGGCCCGGCCGCCACCGCCCACCTCGACCTCCTCTGGCGGCTGGCGGCGGTGCTGGCGGCGGTCACGATGACCGTCGGCAACGTCATGGCGCTCTGGCAAACCAACCTCCGCCGGTTGCTCGCCTGCTCGTCGATCGCCCACTCGGGCTACCTGCTCGTGGGCGTGGCGGTGGCCGCGGCCGCAGCCGCCACGCAGGCGGGCCGGCCGCTCGGCGACGTGGCCGCGGCCGACGCCCGCTGGACGCTGGGACTGGGGGGCATGACCGCCACGCTCTTCTATCTCGCCACCTACGTCCTCCCGACGATCGGGCTGTTCGGCGCCCTCGCCTATCTCGGCCATCGCTGGCCCGAATGGACGGCCACCAGCGGCCCCCGCCCGCCGCGCGACGAGATCACCTCGGTCGACGACCTCGACGGCCTCTCCGGCACCAACCCCGTGGCCGCCTTCGCGATCGCGGTGTTTGCCCTGAGCCTGGCGGGCATCCCACCGCTGCCGGGCTTCTGGGGCAAGCTCACGCTCGCCCTTTCGGCGCTCGAGGTCGACGGCACGGCAGCGATCACGTGGGGCAGCCGACGGGCCTGGTTCGTCGGGCTGGCCGTGCTGCTGGCGGTCAACGCCGCGATCGCCGCGGCCTACTACCTCCGGATCATCGCGGCGATGTACTTCAAGAGCACGAAGCGGGGCGTGCAGGCCGACGGCGGCCTGGCCGGCGGGCTGGCGATGCTGGCCTGCCTCGTGCTCGTGATCTTCGTCACCATCCAGCCCCGCGGCCTCCTCGCCGCCGCCACCCGCGCCGGCAAGAGCCTGACCAGCCCCGTACCCGCCGCCACGGCTGACGTCGCCACCGCGAGGTCGCAGGATCGATGAATCACATGGCGGTTAGGGGCTGCCCATGCCCCGTCGCCGGACGTTCGCTCCGGCCCTCCAGGCCTTCGCTCACTCGATGCTGACTGCGCTTCGGCATCCATGCCTTCGCTGGTCAGCAACGCCGGCTCTCGGAGCATGGGCAGCCCCTCACGGCGTCATCCAATGGGGGTCCTGCCGTCATGGCTGCTCATCGATGCTGAGACTTCCTTTTTTCATCATCGCTGACGGCAAGGGGTTGCCCATGCCAATCGAGCGGCGTAGAAAACCGAGCGCAGCCCGGAAGGCGAAGCTCGGTTTTCTCCGAGAGAGTGGAGGGCAGGATGCCCGAAGCGAACGTCCGGCGAGATGGCATGGAC
>JBILOA010000281.1:0-3771 GCA_044374735.1 Pirellulales bacterium
TGTTCGAGAAGGCCTGCCCGGGCGTGGCCGTCCACATTGAGACGATCTCGGGCTTTGCCCGGCCGTTTCCGCTCTACGACCGCGAGTTCTGGAAGCTCTTTCCCGACGGCCGGGCCGAGGACTTGGCGGCATTTCTGGCGCTGGCGAAGCGGGGCCGGCCGATCGCGCCCTTCAAGCCGCCCCCGGGCGAGGCCAAGGCCGCGGCCGAGCGGGAGTATCAGCTCGGGGAACTCGCCCGCAGCATCACGTTCTGCCGCGACGTGCTCGGCCTCGGCCTACGGGCCTGACGGCTGATCGGCCTGCGGCGGGCGCAGCACGATCCGGTGAAACGCCGACGGCGAGGCCCACGATCCGACGCCGAGCCCGCCGCCGGGGATGCCCCAGGTGGGGGCGTAGGTGAGGTTCGTGAAGTCGGTCTCGAGGGTCGAGATCCGCTCGCCGTCGAAGAAGCCCGCGATCCGGTCGCGCCGCACCTGCACGAGGCAGGTGTGCCGCTTGCCCGGGACGATCCAGGCGGGGCGGCGAACCGTGGTGCTGTTTTGGCCGATGTGCAGGCCATCGACGTCCTGGAAGGAGACCATGGTGTTGTCGACGGCGCCCACGTCGAACCCGAAGCCGTGGCCGCGGGCCCAGCAGAGCACCGCGATTCCCTGCCGGCCCGCGCGCCGGCTGAACTCGACGAACAGGTCGTATTCGTCGGGGATCTCGACCGGTAGCTTCAGCTTGGCCGGCGTCGACTCGTCGCCCCACACGGCCGTGCCACCGTCCGGCTCCGACTTCAGCCACCAGCGGCCGCTGACGGTGTCTCGCGCCACGTCGATCTTTTTCAGCACGTCGATCTCGCGGGAGAGCCCGACCGGCCCGCGGCGGCGGACCGCCACGGCCACGGCCGTCGCGGCGACCGCGCCCGCGGCCAATCCCAGCAGGCCTCGTCGGCCCACCAGCAAACGGCGACCGGCTGGCGGTCGGGCTGGCGGCAACGCCTCCGCGCGAACTCTTCCCACGGCCTCGGCCAGCGCCTCCGCGTCCGGATAGCGGTCGGCCGGGTCCTTCGCCAGGCAGCGGCGGCAGAGCTCCGCGACCGCGACGGGCACGGCCGGATTGACGGCGGCGAGGGAGGGCGGTGTCTCGGTCTCGATGATCTTCACCGCCTCCCCGAGCCGGCGGCGATCGACCGTGTAGGGGAGCCGGTTTGCGAGCAGCTCGTAGAGCACGACGCCGAGGGCGTAGACGTCGGTTCGTTCGTCGACGGCGGCCCGCCCGCCGGCGCACTGCTCCGGGCTCATGTACGGGATCGAGCCGACCAGTGGCTCCGCTGCCGCGGCACGGTCCGCGGACCCCGGCGAACCGTCGACCAGCCGGGCGATCCCGAAATCGATCAGTTTGGCCGCGCCGTTCGGCTCGACCAGGATGTTCGAGGGCTTCAGGTCGCGATGCACCACCCCGGCGCGGTGGGCCCTGCCGACCGCTGCAGAGACGCGTTCGAAGAGCTCCAGCCGTCCGGCGATCTCGAGCGATCGTTCCTGCGCGAAGCGGGTGAGCGGCCGGGCATCAGGCACGAGCTCCATCACGAAGAACGGAAGCCGTTGCCCCGCGACCAGACAGCTGCCCGCGGTGTGGATGTGGACCACATTCGCGTCCCGAAGCCGGCCGAGGATCTCCAGCTCGAGGTCGAACCGGGAGCGGGCCTCGTCCGACCAGAGGCCGGGCCGCATCAGCTTGACGGCCACGGGCCGCCGCGGACGGTCCTGCAGGCCCTCGTAGACGCAGCCCATGCCACCCTGCCCGATCAGCCGCACGATCGTGACGCCCCCGAGGTCCATCCCCGGCAGCGGATCCTCTCCCGGGGCGAGCAGGCCGCCTGCGAGCAGCGTCGAGATGCCGAGGCTGCCGCCCAGCCCCGATGTGGTCGTCGGTTCGTCGTCAGGGCGGGTGTCGGTCATGCGCGTCCGGCTTCGGATCGCCGCCGGCCTCGTGCTCCGCGGGCTCGTCGGGGCGGTCCCCGGGCGACCGTCCCTCTCGCCCAAGTGGTGTCAGCCGAAGAGTTTCGTGACCGCCTCGGCCTTGACCAGCTCACGGGGCTGGTTCAGGTGGTTGTAGACGATCGTCTCCGGCTCGATGCCGCAGGCGTGGTAGATGGTCGCCAGGAGCTGCATCGGGTGGACGGCGTCGTCGAGCGGCGCCGAGGCCGTGGCGTCGCTCTTGCCGTGGACGTAGCCCCGGCGGATGCCCGCCCCGGCCACCACCGCGGAGAAGCAGTAGGGCCAGTGGTCGCGGCCGTCGGCCGAGTTGCCGTTGCCCGAAGTGCTCACCCCCTTCTGCGGCGAGCGGCCGAACTCGCCCACCGCCACCACCAGCGTGTCGTCGAGCAGGCCGCGGTCGTCCATGTCGGTGAGGAACGCGGACAGCCCCTGATCGAGCATCGGGGCCGACTGGTCCTTCATTCGCTTGTCGAGGCCCACGTGGTGGTCCCAGGAGTGGTTGTCGGAGTTGGCCACCTTCGGCCAGATCACCTCGACCACCTTCGTGCCGGCCTCCACGAGCCGTCGCGCGAGCAGCAGGCTCTGGCCGAAGGTGTTGCGGCCGTAGGCGTCGCGGAGAGCCGCCTCCTCGCGATCGAGCGCGAAGGCATCGCGGGCCCGCCCCGAGATCACCAGCTGCAAGGCCCGGTCGTAATACTCGTCGAGCTTGTAGTCGGCCGTCGCCCGGTCGATCTCAGGCATCGTCCGGTCGATCAGCTGGCGGAGCCGCGCCCGCCGCTCGAGCCGCTTGGCAAACACGTCGGTCCGCAGCTGCAGGTCGTCGACGCGGATCCGCTCCATCTTCTTCATGTCGAGATCGTCGCCGTCGGGAAAGAGCGTGTAGGGGTCGAAGTCGCGGCCCAGGAATCCGGCCGTGCCCCCCTTGCCCACCACGTTGCTCTCCTGGAGCGGCCGCGGCAGCATCACGAAGGGCAGCATCGGCTCCTCGGAGGGCTTGAGCCGCACGATATTGGAGCCGAAGTTGGGGAAGTCCTTGGCGTTGGGGGGCTCGAGCTGCCCCGACGGGCTCACCTTGTCGGTCGTGTAGCCCGTCATCATCTGGTAGATCGCGGCCGTGTGGTTGAACAGGCCGTTGGGCGTGTAGCTCATCGAACGGATCAGCGTGAACCGGTCGTTGATGGCCGCCAGCTTGGGCAGGTTCTCCGTGAACTGCACGCCCGGGATCTTCGTGGGGATGTTCTTGAAGGTGCTGCGCACGTTGTCGGGCACGTTTTCCTTCGGGTCGAACAGGTCGATGTGGCTTGGGCCACCCTGGAGGTAGACGAGCACCACGCTCTTGGCCCGGTTCCAGCCAGGGGCCCCCTTGCGGCCCTCCGCGGCCGCCGCAGCCTGCAGCCGCAGCACGTCGGGCAGCGAGATGCCGAACAGGCCGATCGCGCCGGCCCGGAGGATGGCGCGGCGGCTGGTGGCGAGATTCGGGTCGCAGAGATCCTTGCCGGGCCGGCCGGGGATGACGAGCATGGCGACGTCCTCTAGTGGTTGAAGAAGAAGGCGGGGCTGTTGATCAGGGCCCAGGCGAGATCCTGGGTCGCGGTCAGGCGCCGGTCGGCCAGCTGGCGGGCGCTCGTGGCATGGTCGGCCCGCAGCCGCACGATCGCCGGGTCGTCGGCCACGGCCTGCTCGGCCGCGGCGAGGTCGGCGGCGAGGGCGACGAGCTTCGGGTCGGGAGGCAGCGGCGCGGCCGCCGCGGCCAGTTCCGCCGCGAGTTTCACCCGGACTGGATCCTGCG
>JBILOA010000282.1:0-3740 GCA_044374735.1 Pirellulales bacterium
GATGGCGCGAACGAGCCAGTCGGGTCGGCCGAAGGCGGCATACGCGGCGGCCTCCGCCGTTGTCGGTTCCGGCTCGCCGGCGAGCCAGAGCGGCAGCGGATGGGCCGCGAGAAAACCCGGCAGGTCCAGATATCTCGCGCCACCGGGAAGGAAGCGGGGGTCGCGCCAGTCGGCCAGTTCGGCGAACCGGAAGCCGCGGGTGTCGAGGGCTGTCTTGGCAATCGCGGCGCCGGCCACGGCCCGCGCTGCCGCCGCCACCGGGGCCGTCTCGCCGAAGGCCGCGAGCATCACCCGCCGAGGCCGGCCGAGACCGCCGAATGCGTTGCGTTGCAGCGCGGTGAGCACGGTCAGCACGTCGTGGGCCCGCTGGGCGAGGAGCGGATGGTTGTAGCCATAGGTGTAGGCAGCGGCCTCGCGGTCCTCGCGCACGGTGCGGTTCTTGGCTGGCGGGTCTTCCGTGTGCCGAAACAGATCCACACCCACGACGGCGGCGCCCCCGGCGAGCAGCCGGGCCACTGCCGGCACGGGCCGCCCGCCCTCGTCGCCGAGCGATCCGCGGCCCCGGTCGCTGAGCCAGATGATGACGTCGCCCTTCCAGGCGTCGGGGGCGAGGAGCCTGACGGCCACCTCCTCGCCATGCGTCTGGTTGCGGACGACGCCACTGGTGCGGCGGGTGCCGTCGGCGAGGGCATCGTCCGCCTGCTCCCACGCGACCTTGCCCGTGTCGGCGAACGACCGCCCTACGAGCGTCTCGAAGGCCGGTCGGATCACCTCCGCCATGCCGTCGGCCGTGGCGGTGAGCCGCCCCACGGTGGCGTCGGAGTCGGCCGCCAGCCATGAGAGCAGCCGCTTCTCGAAGGCGGGATCGTTCGCCGGCGGCGCCGGGTGGTCGGCATCCCAGACGGTGAGCTCCTCCCGGGAGAGCGGCTCGTAGTCTCGCTCGATCACGGGCGCGGGCAGCCCGAGCCGGAAGTGGCGATTGAGGAACGTGTAGAAGCCGGAGCGGGTCACGGCGTTGTAGTTGTGGGGGAAGTGCTCCCCGCGCTGGAGCGCCACGGCGTCCTTCGCCCCGAGCAGGCCGTAGAGCCGCTGGAGTTCGGGGAATCCCGTAGTGGCGAGTTCCTTCGTCCAATCGTTGGCCGTGTTCATGCCCTGCGGCTTCGGGGCGAAGAGGGCGGCGAGCTCGACGTTGCCGGTGCCGATCCGGAGCAGGCTCGCGTTCTCGCAGGTGCAGCCGCCCTGCATCGCCGTGCTCACCATCACCACCGGATACGACAGGGCGAGCCGGTCGTCGATCGCGGCCAGGATCATCGTCTGCGTGCCGCCGCCGCTCGAGCCGGTCATCGCGATCCGCTCCGGATCGACCTCGGGCAGCGAGCGGAGAAAATCGAGCGACCGCACCGAGTTCCAGGCCTGCAGCCCCATCACGCTCTGGAGCCGGGCCTCGGCCCGCGGCGAGTAGAGGCCCCAGCCGGTGGCGGCGTTCATGTCGGGCCGCTGCTTCGCGAACCGATGCACGAGCTCGTGCGAGAGCTGCAGGCAGTCGGAATCACCGAGCATGTCCCACTGCCAGACGACGCAGCCCATCCGCGCCGCCTGCACGCAGAGCGACTGAAAGCGGCTGCGGCCGCCTTGCTCGAATCGCTCCTCGCCACCGGCGATCTCGGCTCGGAGTTTTTCCGGCGTCTCTTCCGCCAGCCGGGCGTTCCGCCAATGGCCGTGGGCGAACAGGACCCCGGGCGCGCGGCCCGTGACGTGTTTCGGGCGGTAGAGGTTGCCGGTGACGAACAGGCCCGGCAGGCTCTCGAAGAACACCTTCTCCACCGTGTAGTCGCCGCGATCGATCCGCCCGTGGATCACCGGCTCGAGCGGCGTCTTCGTGGGCTCGGGCCAGAGGCCGAGCGACACGAGCACGCGCCGGCGGACGGCCTCGCGGCGGGCGGGCCACGCGGCGGCGTCGGTCGGCGGGGTGAAGGGAAAGAAGCCGTCGAGTGTCTTCTGGGGACCGAACCGTGCGTCGTCGGCTGTCACCGGCGCTGCGGGCGGGAGGAACAGACCGACGGCGGCGACGACGAACGCGAGGGATGGCGACCGGATGACGGGGCACATCGTGGCACGGTCTCCGGGTCGGCGAATCAGGCGAAGATGGCCTCGACCGCTTTGCCCTTGCCGTCTTCGGTGGCGTAGAAGGGCCGGCTCTCGATCTCGAAGGACGTCTTGGGGCTGACGCCCATGGCCGTGAACAGCGTGGCGTGCAGGTCGGTCACCGAGACCGGATGTTCGACAGCCATGCAGGGTCGCTCGTCGGCCGTGCGTCCGTGGACGAAGCCCCGCTTCACGCCGCCGCCGAACAGCACGACCGAGGAGCCGCCGGTGAAGTGGCGGTGCTGGCCGTAGTGCTCGGGCTTCTGCAGGAAGTCCTTGGGCGAACTGGCCTGGTCACTGGCCGTCGAGCCGGGCTGGCCCTCCACGATCATGTCGCGGCTGAACTCGCTGGCGATCACCACGAGCGTCCGGTCGAGCAGGCCTCGGGCCTCGAGGTCGCGGATCAGGGTCGCGATCGGCCGGTCGATCATCCGATGGAGCTTCGCCACCCGCTCGTGGCCCCGCTCGTGGGTGTCCCAGTGGACGAACGGGATGTACTCGGTCGTGACCTCGACGTAGCGGGCGCCGTGCTCGACGAGCCGGCGGGCCAGGAGGCAGCCGCGGCCGAAGCGGCCGTCGTCGCCGCCCATGTCGTAGCGGTCCTGCACCTCCTTCGGCTCCAGCGTGATGTCGAAGGCGGCCTTCTCCGTGGCCCCCAGGAGGCGGTGGGCGTTGTCGAGGCTCCGGAGCATCGACTCCTGGTGGAAGTCGCTCGTGAACTCGGTCTGCGGTGAGGCCTTCAAGAGCCGCTTGAACCGCTCGTAGCGGCTGGCGAACCGTTCCGCGTCCATGCCCTTCGGCGGCCGCACGGCCAGCGCCGCCTGCTCGGGGAAGGGGAGGTTCATGGGGCCGAACTCGCTGCCGAAGAAGCCCGCCGTGGTGAAGGCCTTGATCTCCTCGTTCTCGCCGACCCCCTCCAGCCGCTGGCCGATGTTGATGAAGGCCGGCATCACGGGATTGCGGGGCCCGAGCACGCGGGCCAGCCAGGCGCCGATGTGCGGGCAGGCCACGGTCTGGGGGGGCACGTAGCCGGTGTGCCAGTGGTACTGGTGCCGCGAGTGGAGGATGCTGCCGAGGTCGGGCTGCACGTGGGAGCGGATCAGCGTCGCGCGGTCGAGCACGCTCGCGATTTCCGGGAGGCCGTCGCAGATCCGCACGCCGTCGATCGCCGTGGGGATCGAGGGGAAGGTGCTGATCACGTCGGCCACCGCCAGGCCCGGCTCGAAGGGCTTGTGCTTCTTGGGATCGAAGGTGTCGGGGGCGGCCATGCCGCCGGCCATCCAGAGCACGATCACCGAATCGGCCTTCGCCGCCGGATGGACGAGCTTCTCCGCGGCGCTCGCCCACGCCCGCGGCTCCGGCAGGGCGAGCGTCGTCGTCGCGGCGGCGGCCAGGCTTCGGAGGTAGTCGCGGCGGGTCAGCATGCAGTTTCTCCTGCGAGGTCTCGATCAGCGAACGAGTTGAAACTCGGGCAGCATGACGACCGCCCAGAGGCAGTCGGCGACGGTCTCGGCGGTCGGCGTCGCCCCGAGCAGCTCACGGGCGGCGGCCGCCTCGCCGGCGGCGGGGGGGCGGGCGAGCGCCGCCGTGAAGAG
>JBILOA010000283.1:0-3719 GCA_044374735.1 Pirellulales bacterium
CGCCCAGACCGCGCGGTCTCGCGACAACTTCCGGATCGGCGTCGATCGCTTCCGCTGGGGCCGGTCGGTGATCCGCTCGCTCGGGATCCTGAAGAAGGCCGCGGCGCTGGCCAACGGCGACCTCGGCCAGCTGCCGGCCGACAGGGTGAAGCTGATCACGGCCGCCGCCGACGAGGTGATCGCAGGGAAGCTCGACGACCACTTTCCGCTCGTCGTCTTCCAGACGGGCAGCGGCACGCAGTCGAACATGAACGCCAACGAGGTGATCTCGAACCGGGCCATCGAGATGGCCGGCGGCGTGATGGGCTCGAAGAAGCCCGTGCATCCCAACGACGACGTCAACCGGGGGCAGTCGTCGAACGACACCTTCCCCACCGCGATGCACATCGCCGCGGTCGAGGTGATCCACGGTCGGCTGCTGCCGGCCGTCAGGGCCCTGCGGGACGTGTTCGCGGCGCTCGAACGGCGCTACGCGACCATCGTCAAGATCGGCCGCACCCACCTCCAGGACGCCACCCCGATCACGCTCGGCCAAGAGGTCTCGTCATGGCGGGCCCAACTCGACGACCGGATCGCCGGCATCGAGCGGGCACTGCCCGGCCTGTTCCAACTGGCCATCGGTGGCACGGCCGTGGGCACGGGGCTCAACGCCCACCCGAAGTTCGGCGACGCGGCCGCCGCCTGGATCGCCAAGGAGACCGGCCACCCGTTCGTCTCGGCGCCCAACAAGTTCGCCGCGCTCGCGGCCCACGACGCGCTCGTCGAGGTGAGCGCGGCCGAGCGGGGCCTGGCGATGGCGCTCTTGAAAATCGCCAACGACATCCGTTGGCTGGCTTCGGGGCCCCGCTGCGGGATCGGCGAGATCACGATCCCCGAGAACGAGCCCGGCAGCTCGATCATGCCGGGCAAGGTGAATCCCACGCAGTGCGAGGCGATGACGATGGTCTGCGCGCAGGTGTTCGGCAACGACGCGGCCGTGGCCTTCGCCGGCAGCCAGGGCAACTTCCAGTTGAACGTCTACAAGCCGGTGATGATCCACAACGTGCTCGAGAGCGCCGACCTGATGGCCGACGCCTGCGACTCGATGCGGATCCACTGCGCCGAGGGAATCGAGCCCAACCTGGCCCGGATCCAGCACCACCTCGACGACTCGCTGATGCTCGTGACGGCGCTCAACACCCACATCGGCTACGAAAAGGCCGCCAAGATCGCCAAGCAGGCCCACCTCGAGGGCACGAGCCTCAAGGCCGCGGCGGTGGCCCTGGGCTACGTCACTCCCGAGCAATACGACCAGTGGGTCGTGCCGGTGGAGATGACCCGACCACTGTCGGGCTAACCCGGAAACGACGCCGCGGCTCGGCCGGGAGTTCGTTCCGGTCGAACCGCGTGACAGGGTGTCGTCGTGTGGGCCCTTCGATCCCGCAAGGGGCGGGTCGCGGGGGGGCGAGCCTGGGGCGTCAGAACCCTCCCGCGATCTCCGCACCACAGTTGTGGCACCGGGGCGGGCGCGGCGGCGCGGGCGACGGCATCATCCCGTCCGCC
Source organism: Pirellulales bacterium (assembly GCA_044374735.1). Lineage (GTDB taxonomy): Bacteria > Planctomycetota > Planctomycetia > Pirellulales > UBA1268 > QWPN01. Next base: position 1,543 of record JBILOA010000283.1, read on the forward strand.
CGCAGGCCATGCAGCCGGGGAAAGCACGGCGGCAGGGTGACGCAACCCTGGTGGACTTGCCGCTTCGCGTGCAACTGGCCGCAGGCATCCGCGTGGAACATGCCGTGCGGCCGGCACACGGGCCCGCAGCCGTGTGAACCGTTCGCCACGTTGCCATGCCACGGCGGCCGCTGCCCCGCCCGGCAGTTGCAATCGGCGCCGGCCGGCCCGGGCTCGCCCATCGCGGCTTCCTCCATGACGATCGTCTCCTGGGCCTGCACGTCCCGGATCACGAGGATCGACGGGATGGCGGCGGCGATCGTGGCGGCGATGATGAGTCGGACGGTTCGCACCGGTGATGCTCCTCTGGGCGGGGTCGCGGGGATCCGCTTCCCACGGGAGGTTTCTTCGGCCGACCGACACCGCACGGATGACGACCGGGCAGGGCATTCCGACCGTGACGCCCAGGCAAACCCTGCGGGCCGCGCGGCCACACGGAAGTCGGTACGATGGTCGGGTTTCCAGCACGCCCCCGAGCCCTTCCATCGTGCCAGCCATCACGCTCGATTCCGACGCCGGCCCCCTCGAACTCGACCTCGCCGAGGGCACCCTCGTGACGGAGTTTCACGGGCCGCAGGGCGTTGCGGGCGAGGCGGCGGCACGGCTCGTGGCCGATGCGGTCGGGGCGAACACCCACGGGCCGCCGCTGGCGGCCCATGTGGTGCCGGGCGACCGGGCGGCGATCGCCATCGCCGGCAACGTCCCGCAGGCCGAGGCGGTGCTCGCCGCGGTACGGGGGTGTCTGGCCACGGGGGGCGTGGCGGAAGGCGACGTCACCGTCCTCGCGGCCGCCCCGCTCGACGCAGCCGCGGCCGCGGCCCCAACTGGCGCCACGGCCTTCGAGCCGGCAGTCGAGAGTGCCACGGCCTATCTGGCCGCCGACGCCGAGGCCCGGCCGCTCTATGTCTCCCGGGTCCTCGTGGACGCCGACGTGGTCGTGGCCGTGGGCCGCTTCGCCTGGGATGCCGCCCTCGGTGGCCGGTCACCGGAGGGCGAGGTCTGGCCGGCCTTCGGCCGCCGCGAGAACCGGGAATCACTCGCCCGTGAGATCGCCCGCCGCGGACGCGAGGCGCTCGTCGACTGGCGCGGATCCCTGCACGACATCACCTGGCAGCTGGGCGTGTGCGCGAGCCTGCGGCTTGTGGCCGGCCGGGGCGACACGCTCCACGCCGCCTGCTTCGGCCTGCCGGAAGAGGCCACTCGCGCCGCCCGCGAGGCCGCAGCGGCCTGGCGGCCGGCGGTCGACGAGCCGGCCGACCTCGCGATCGCCCCGCTGGCGGCCGATGCGGCTGGCTTCGGCGCCGTCGTGCGGGCGATCGCGGCCGCCGCGCGGGTGACGCTACCCGACGCGACGATCGTGGTGGTGGCCGGCGCGGCAGCCACCCCCGGCATGGTGCTCACCCGCTCCCGGCAGGGCGTTCCCCTCGGGCCGCTCGTCCGCGAAGCGATCGCCTCGGGAGATCCCGCCCTGGTGGCCGACGCGGCCGAAGCCCGGCTCTTAGCCCGCTGTCTCGGCGAACGCCGCGTGGTGCTGCTGTCGGGTCTCAACGAGGCCGCCGTCGAGGAGATCGGCTTCGGCCACGCCGCCGATGCCGCCGTCATCGAGCGGCTGGCGAACCGAGCCGAACAGGTCGTGGTGCTCCACGAAGCCGACCGGATGTTTCCGCGGCGGTGATCCCGGACCTCGAGCCCCGGCCCCTGTCTCCCCGAGCCTGACTGTCCGAGGAGGAAGCCGCATGGACGACGCCATCTGGTCGCAGGTCTACGATCCGCTCGGGTCCACCGTGCTTTCCACGGCCGTGGCCGCCGTGCCACTCGTGCTCCTGCTCGGTCTGCTCGCCTTCGGCGGATTCTCGGCCCTGCGGGCGGCACTCGCCGCGCTGCTCGCGGCGGTCGCGCTCGCGACGGGCGTTTTCGGGATGCCGCCCGCGGCGGCCGGGGCGGCGGCGGCCTACGGCGCCGCCTTCGGGCTGTTTCCGATCGGCTGGATCGTGGTGAACGTGATGTTCCTCCACGCGCTCTCGGTGGAGTCGGGGGCGCTCGACGTGATGAAACGCTCGGTCACGCGGCTCTCGCCCGACCACCGGGTGCAGGCGCTCTTGATCGCCTTCGCGTTCGGGGCCTTCCTCGAGGGGGCG
>JBILOA010000284.1:0-3715 GCA_044374735.1 Pirellulales bacterium
GAGCAGGATGCCCGCCACGCTCTTGGCGTCGATGATCCGCCCGTCGAGACACATCGCCACCGCCTCCCCCCAGGGCACGACGCGGGGCTGGATCAGCTCGCCCGGCTCGAGGGCCTGCGCACCGGCCGCGAGGTCGTGGGCCACGAAGAGATGCATCCGCTCGCGGAGGATCCCGGGCGACATCCAGAAGGCTCCGGCCGGTTCGATCCGGCCCGCCCGGTAGCCCGTCTCCTCCGCCAGTTCGCGGGCTGCCGTCGCCAGCGGCGGCTCGTCGCGGTCGAGCGTGCCGGCCGGCAGTTCGAGCAGCGTCTCGCCGACCGCCACGCGAACGACTTCCACCAGGCACACGGCATCGGCCGACACCATCGGCACCACGACGACGCTGCCGGGATGGATCACGACCTCGCGATCCCGCACGCTGCCGTCGGCGCAGGGCTGCGGCACCCGCTCGACGCGAAACCGTTTGGCCCGGAACAGGATTGGCCCGTCGTCGTGGTCGCTCATGAATCGTCGGCCTCCGTCACCACTCCCGCGTCACTCACGCCGGCACCACGCGTGCCGGCATCCCCGCCACCCGCAGCTCGCCTGCCGCCAGCGCCCTGACCTGCACGAGCCCCAGGCCGACGGGTCCCCCCGTCACCGGCGAGCGGCCAGCCGACGTGATCAGGCCCACGTCGGCGCCGTCGAGCGTGACGGTCGCCGGCACGGCCGGTGGCTCGGGGGCGTCGATCGCGAGCAGCACCAGCCGTCGATTGACGTGGCCGAGCGCGTCGAGCCGGGCCACCGTCTCCTGTCCGAGATAGCAGCCCTTGGTGAAGGAGATGGCGCGGGCGTCGCGGCCGAGTTCCTGCGGGAGTGTCTTGGCCGGAATGTCGGCCGCCGCCGGGTAGCGCGCCTCGAGCCTGAGCGGCTCGAGGTCGGCGTCGGCGATGCGGGGCACGGCCGCTTCGTCCAGCAGTTTCGCGACGGCCGTGGCGGCGGTCGGGGCGGCGAGGACCCAATACCCGTCGCCGCCCTGCCCCACCACGCGGACGATCCGCGCGCCGCCGCCACCGAGGTCGACGGTCTGGTGCGCCAGCGGCTCACCGGGCGGAGTGGAGCCGGCCAGCCTCGCGACCGCGGCGGAGGCATCCGGGCCGGCGACGAGCAACGCGGCGATATCGGCCGAGACGTCGTGCAACTCGAGCGCCTCGCGGATGTGATAGTGCTCGAGGTGGTCGCGGAGGGTCGCGGCCAGGCCTGGGGCAACGACCAGCAGCAACCCCGTGTCGGTCCGGAGGATCGTGGCCAGTGCGAGCACCTGCCCACGGGCGTCGGTGAAGAAGGCCTCTGTCCCACCGCCGATCGCCAGGGCCGAGACGGCCGCGGTCGTGAAGTTGTCCACGAACCGTACGGCATCGCGGCCGGAGGCCTCCAGCAGCCCGAGCGATCGGGGCGCCCAGGCCGCCGCCGGGCGGACGGATGGGGCTCGACCGGTCGGGATTTCAGCAGGCTCGCGCACGCGGACACTCCGGGAACCCTGGCAGATTAGCGACGCGGCTCGCGGCCCGTGAAAAAATTTCGCGAGGCGCGAACGAACCTCCGGCCGGCTGCGTATCTCTCCCTGCCGCGACAAAGAGTCGCATCGGGAAAACCGGGCCGGATGGCTCGGTTCTCCGCGAGGATTTGCCGCGGCTCGTAGGCTTGCTCGTGCGGGCGACCTGGCAAGGCGTCGCCCGCACGACAGGCCGGTACGCGAGTCCATCACCGTCTTTCGGTTCGCGTTTTTCATCCCCCTCGACGCCGCTCCCCGTGCGCGCCGAGCGGGCGGGGAAACGTGGGCCGCTGGCGGCCACGACAAGGAGAAGACGCACCATGGCGACTGTCGACTGCAACCGTGACTGCCGCGACGACTTCGATGACTTCGACGACGTGAACGATGCGTTCGCGGATCCCCTGGCCCTTGCCGACAGCGAGCACTCCGATGCCGTGCGGGCCGCCGCCGAGGGCAGCGGCGCGACCGCAGACCGACCGGGCGGACTGCACCGGATCGCGGAGGTGCGCCGCCAGCAGGGGGTGACGCTCCGCAACGTCGCCCGGCGTTTGGGCATCCCGCTATCGGTCGTCCGGCGGCAGGAGCAGCCCGATTCCGACCTGCGGCTATCGGATCTGCTCCGCTGGCAGGAGGTACTCGAGGTTCCCGTGGCCGAACTGCTCGTCGAGGCGGAGGGGCAGTTGTCGGGCCCGGTCTTGGCGCGGTCGCGGATGGTCAAGCTGATGAAGACGGCCGCGGCGATCCGGGAGCGGGCTCAGGATCCGGGCATCTCGCGGATGGTGACGATGCTGGTCGAGCAGATTCTCGAGATCATGCCCGAGCTCGCCGACGTCACGCCCTGGCATTCCGTGGGACAGCGCCGCACCCGCGAGGAACTCGGTCGCACCGGCCGGGTGATGGTCTCGGAAGAAGTGTTCCGCCGGCCCTACGGCGGGTCCTGACAGGCCCGCCGATCGGCGGCGGCATCCGTCTTGTTCGCCCGCGGCCCGCCGTTTACCATTCGGCGGCCGCGGGACGGATCGGCTTGTTCCGGTGCCCGCGCGGTTTCCGGAGGCAGCGCGTGTTCTCGTTCGTCGGCGTCGTGGCCATCACGCTCGTCCTGTTTCTCACGGTCGCGGTTTCGGCTCGGCTGATCTTGGGCCGCTAGGGGCCGGGCCGCCCGGTGTCTGGGCGGAGAACGGTGCGGCCCCGCGACCTCCCGCGACGCCCAGCACGACCAGGGCGAGAAAACCCCCGAGCACGCCGCCGAGCACGACCCAGGCGGCGACGGCGAGCCAGAAGTAGTCGCGCAGCCATACCAGCTCGGGTGGCTCCACGCTCTTCGGCACCTTCCGCTGAACCGGTCCGGACCGATCGGTCTGGCCGCGCATCGCGTCGCGAAACTCGGTCCAGTGGGCCTGCACGGCGGGATCGGCGAGCTCCACGAGCCGCGTTGATCGCCAGCGGGCCAGAATCACCGGCGGGGCCGCCAGGGCGGCCAGCCAGGCGAGCAGCACCACGAGCGTCAGCCGCCGCGAGGGTGTGCCGGTCGGGTTCGCCATCTTGCCAGGTTTCCCGCGTCGCCTGTTCGCCTCGCCGCTCGCCGGGCCGCCGCCCGCTGCGGCGGCTTCCAGGCCGGTGATCAGTCTGGCATCCCAGGCGGCCCGTCGCTAGCGTCCCACCGAACTGGTGGCGGTGCGGCCGGGCCGCGGCGTCACCAGAGGCCTTTCCGCGATGCTCCCGGAGCCCGCCAGGTGATCGCTCTGTTTCTCCACCGTCGCTCTCTGATGCTCGTGGCGACGCTCGCGGCCGCGCTCGCCGGGCCGACCGCGTTCGGCCAAGGGTGGCTGCCCACGTCCTGGTTTTCCGCGGCTGAAGCCGATCCGCAGGCCATGCACCCGCTGGCCGAGAAAGACGGCCCGTGGCTGATCCTGGCCACCACCTTCCGCGGCGAGGCCGCGCGGGACGATGCCCGCAAGCTGGCCGGCGAACTGCGGAGCCGGCACCGCCTCCGGGCCTACACCCACGAGAAGGCCTTCGACTACACCGGCGAACAGGCGGGCGTCGGGCTCAACCCGGACGGCTCACCGAAACGGATGCGCTATGCCAACGCCGAGCGGGTGGTCGAGGTGGCCGTCCTCGTGGGCGACTTCGCCTCGTGCGAGGATCCCCGCGCGCAGAAAACGCTGCAGCTCGTCAAGT
>JBILOA010000285.1:0-3712 GCA_044374735.1 Pirellulales bacterium
AGGAGGCGACCGGCCCGGAGATCGCCTCGACCCGCTGGTGAAACTCCATCATCCGGCGGTGGATGTTGCCCTTGAGGCCGCGCTGAAAGTCGACGCCCAGATACTGCAACTTCTCCGACGGCGTGGTGGCGGCCACCGGACGCACCGGTGGCGCCGCACCAGGTGCGGCAGGCAGGTTGAGCGCGGGCGAGCCGCCGACGCGGGTGCTCGTGAGGCGGCCCGGCCCCGTGCCCGAGACGTCCCCGCTGGCCCGCTCCACGACGAGGTCGCGCACGAACAGCCGTTGCCGCGACTTCTCGCCGGCGTCGTCGACCATCTCGCTCTCGATCTTCACGCCCCCGCCGCAGGCCACGCGGGCCACCTCGGGCTGCCGCCCGCCGGGCGGGCGCCGGTCACCGCCGAAGTCGAACGGCTCGTCGAACACCACGTCGATCACGCCGGCGCGAACCGTGGTCTCGGGGGTCGTGGCGACGACCTCGTCGCTGAACCGGGCCGTGCGGCCGTCGAAGTCGAGCCGGCCCCGCCAGGCGACGTCGAGCTTGCCGGGATCGCCAGCGACGGCCGGCGGTGCCGCGGGCCGCGGGGCCGGAGAAGTGAGCGCCAGGGCGTCGAGGCCGCCGCCGGCCGGGATCGGGAGGGCGAGCGTGCCGGCCCCGTCGACCACGACGCGGTTGCGGCCCCGGTCGAACTCGACGAGCGGCCCGGAGAGGTCGAGCCCCTGCCCGCGGACGATCGCGGGGCGGCCCGAGACCACGGCCCGGGCGTCGAACCCGGCGGGCCGCGAGAGCTGCACCTGCTCGCCGGCGATCTCGATGCCGGGCTTCGTCGCGCCCGGCAACGGCTCCTCGACCACCTTCACCTGCCCTTCCATCGACATCTCGGCGAGGTCGTTGCCCTGCGGCGAAAGCGTGACCAGGCCGCGGACAAGCGCCGCGGTGGCCGTCATCCGACCGCGGCGGGGCGGCGCAGGCGGGGCCGGGGCGGCGAGCGGTGCGACGGGAGCCGTCGCCACGGGCGCCGGCGGCGGCGCCTGGGCGGCCAGGGCGGCGGGCGCCGGCTGCGGCGCGGGCTGCGGCACAGGCTGGCCCGCCTCCTCGCGGAACCAGAGTTCGAGCCGATCGGTGCGGGCCGAAACCTGATCGGTGTCGGCCTCGACCATGCCCCGGGCGAGCATCCGCGACGGCTTCACACCCGACAGGTCGGGCCCGGCGGCGGGGCTCCGCGGCGGCGCGGCCGGGTCTTTCACGACCTCGAGCCAGAGGTGCATCTCGGCGGCGGCGAGCCGGCCGCGGGTCTCGATCGTGACGTCGGCATCGCCGGCGATCGAGACGACATGGCCGGTGCCGTCGGGCCGCATCCGGAGCCACTGCTGCCAGCGGGCCTGCGCCGGCGGGGACTTGTCCGACTTGACGCGAATCCAGCCGGGGCCGACGGCCATCAGCGCGCCGGGATCGCCGGGCGGGCCCGGGCAGTAGTCGATCTTGCGGGCCTCCATCTCGGAGCCGCGGGCCACGAGCGAGACGGGCTCGGGCCCGTCGAGCAGGATCCGTCGGGTGGCCAGCTCGTAGCCGAGCCGGGCGGCACGGGCCTCGAGTTCGCCGGCGGTGCTGCGCACGACCACCGGCGAGCCCTTCGCCTGGATCTCCTGCGGCTTGAGCCCGCCCTCTGAGGCGGCGGCTTGTCCCTCCGCCTCGCTGCCCAGCAGGATCGCGAGCAGGTCGCATGTGAGCTGGTCGGTGCCGCCTTCGGGCATGGCCCGGAGCACGTCGACGTGATCCTCGAGCGTGATCACGTTGGCCGAGACGTTGAAGCAAAGGCTGCCCCGGCAGCTGACGAGCACCGGTGGCGGAGCCGCCGCGGCCGCAGCGGCTTCCGGGGAGACCGCGGCCTGCTCGCCCCCCGGCGTGGCCGGCGGAGGCGCCGCGGCGGTGGCCTCCTGTCCCGGCAACAGCCCGCCCTCCAGACCCTCGAGGCGCATCCGCACGTCGCGATCGAGGCGGATCGAGTCGACACCGCCGACGTTCGGCCCTTGCCCGAGCGGATCGCCGCCGCCTGCCCGCTGACCGGGCCGCGGCTTGAGGGCCGCCACGAGCCCGCGGCCGCTGCCGCTGGAGCGGCCGTAGCGAAACTGCACCATCTCGCCGGTCCGGACCTCGAGCTCGTCGAGTTCGACGTCGCGGGTCACGATTTCGATGTCGTCCTCGCCGCCGGGAGCCGACGGCGTGCCGCGGATCGTGACCTGCCCGCGCAGGCTGCCGCCGACGAGCCGGGCCAACCGGCCCTGCCTGAGATCGAGTGGCTCGTCAAACTCGAGCACGGCGCCCTGCGGCGCCCGCATCACGATCGTGCGGCCGGCGGGCCCGTCGGCCACGCGGTTGCGGTCGGAGAGCACGACCAGCGTGCAGGGCACGAGGTTGACGCGGCCGTCGGGCAACGACTGGTATTCCTTGAACAGGAGCCGCATCTGCCGGCTCTCGAGCACGATGGGCTCGTCCCGCTCCCAGGCGCCCTCGGGAAAGATGTCACCGAGGGCGGCCAGCCGCTGGTCGGCCCGGGCCCGGATGGCCGCCGCCTCCTCGGGCGTCATCTCGAGCGCCGTCGTCGTCTCGTCGATCCGCGGCTCGACCAACGGCATGACCGTGAGCCGGTAGAAGCCGGCGGTCGCCAGGATCACGAGGAACACCCGCAGCGTGCGTCCGAGTCGGTGTTCCATCGCGGTGGTTCGGCGCTGGTGGTTCGGCGGCAGGGTGGTTCGACGGCGGGTGGTGGGGCTCGGCTGCGGTCAGCCGGCGCGGAGCGAGTAGCGGGCGACGACCGCCTCCCAGCCGCCGCGGGCCCGGAGCAGGTGCTCGATCGCCTCCCGCACGGCGCCCCGGCCTCCCGGCAGGGTCGTGACCAGGGCCGCCGCCGCGCGGACTTCGGCGCAGGCGTCGGCCACCGCGATCCCGACGCCGCAGCGGGCGATCACCGGCAGGTCGGGGAGGTCGTCGCCGATGAAGGCGGTCTCCTCCCAGGAGACGCCGCACTCGGCCAGCACGGTGGCGGCGGTCGCCAGCTTGTCGTCCACGCCCTGCCGCACGATCCCGATGCCGAGCTCGCCGGCCCGCAACTGCACCACGTGGCTCGAGCGGCCGGTCACGATCCCGGCGCGGCCGCCGGCCCGCTGCCAGAGCTTGAGCCCCAGGCCGTCGCGGATGTGGAAGGTCTTCGACTCGATGCCCTGGTTGTTCCAGGTCACGCCGCCGTCGGTCAGCACGCCATCCACGTCGAGCAGCAGGAGTTGCACCCGGGCGAGGCGGCGGTCGAGGTCGGCTGGCTTGGTCATGCAGGCGTTCGCGGCGGGCGTGGGAGGGTCAGGCGGCGGCCTGCTGCCGCGGCTGGGGCAGGTGGATCGCCTCGTGGGGCACGAGGCCGACGAGATCGACGACATCGAGCAGGCCGGCCACGCGACCATCCGGCTCGACGACCGGCAGTTCGCTGAGCCGGCGGGCCTCGAGGACGGTGACCGCATCGCCCAGCCTGGTGCCGGCGGGCACGGTGGTGGGGCGGGCGGTCATGACGTGGCCGATGGGGGCGTCGAGGAGATCGTCGTGACGCCGCTCGAAGAGCCGGGCGAGATCGCTGTCGGTGAAGATCCCCTCGAGGCGATTCCCCTCTCCGACCACCATCACGGCCCCGGTCCGGCGGGCCGGCAGCGGCCGGGCGAACACCG
>JBILOA010000286.1:0-3710 GCA_044374735.1 Pirellulales bacterium
CATCCATCACCGGCATCTCGACGTCGAGGAGCACGACGTCCGGCAGGTCGCCGGACGCCAGCATGTCGAGGCAGGCCTGGCCGTTGACCGCCGTGCCGGCGATCCGCACGCCCGGGTCCGACGCGAGCGTGGCGGTGAGCACGCTGCGGATCGTGTGGGAGTCGTCGCAGACGAGCACCCGGATCGGCCGGCTCTCCCGTCGCGCCCCCGCGGCCCCGCACACGCCGAGCGCCGTGAGCTTCTGCGCCAGGGCTTCAGGGGTGAACGGCTTGGCGAGATAGTCGTCGGCACCGGCCGCGAGCGCCTCGCTGATCCGGTCGCGATCATGCTCGGTCGAGATCATCACCAGCGGCAGCTTCCGCGTGGCCGGATCGCCCCGCAGCCGCCGGATCAACTCCAGCCCGTCCATCACCGGCATGTGCCAGTTGACGGTCACCAGATCGGGCGGTCCCGAGGCGGAGACCGCCGCGAGCGCCTCGGCACCGTTGGCGGCCTCGGCGCACTCGAACGCCAGATCCCGCAGCACCCGCGTGACGATGCTCCGGCTCGGCTTGGAGTCGTCGACGACCAGTGCCCGCATCACCCAGCTCCTCGTCCGATGGGTCGCCGGAGCGACGCGGCCGGTCGTGATCCCGGTCGGCGGCGGCTCCGCTGCCGCAGCATCTCACTTTCGATACTCGTCCACCAGCCGCTGGAGCGCCTGGGCCATGCGGGCGAGTTCCTGCGAGGAGACCTGGGTGTTGGAGGCCCCCTCGGCCGTGCTCTGGGCGGCCTGGGCCACCTGCACGATGTTCTCGGCGATCTCGCCCGAGCCGGTGGTGGCCTCGGCGATGTTCCGGCTGATCTCACCGGTCGTGGCCGACTGCTCCTCGACGGCCGCGGCGATCCGGGTCTGGAGCTCGTCGATCCGGCCGATCACCGTGCCGATCTCGGCGATCGCCGCCACGGCCCGGGAGGTGTCGTGCTGCATCGACTCGATCCGCCCCCCGATGTCCTCCGTCGCCTTGGCCGTCTCGCGGGCGAGTTCCTTCACCTCGTTGGCCACGACGGCGAAGCCCTTGCCGGCCTCGCCCGCCCGCGCCGCCTCGATCGTGGCGTTCAAGGCCAGCAGGTTCGTCTGCTCCGCGATCGAGGTGATCACCTTGACGACGGCGCCGATCTCGCCGGAGGAGCGGCCCAGGGCGTCCATGGTGGAGGAGGTCGAGCCCGCCATCTCCACGGCCCGACGGGCCACGCCGGCGGCGTCCTGGGCGCTCTTGGCGATCTCGTGGATGCTGGTCACGAGGTTCTCGATCGAGCCGGAGACCATCCGGGCGTTGCCGCTGACCTGCTCGGCGGCCGCCGAGACGAGATTCGCCTGGGCGGTGGTCTGCTCGGCCGCGGCGCTCATCTGCTGGCTGACGCTCGTGAGCTCCTCCGACGAGCTCGCCAGGGCGTGCGTGTTGTCGATGATGCCGTGCACCAGCCGGGCCTGCCGCAGGGCCTCGCGGTTCATCCGGCGGGCGATCAGCGTCGAGACGGCCAACACGCCCAGGGCCGTGAGCCCGAACACGGCCAGCCCGAACCGCCACAGCTGGCTGACCGGCGCGAGCACCTCGTCGCGGTCGATCTCGGAGACGAGCGCCCACTGGATGGTGCCCTGGCCGCCGGCGGAGGCGGCGTGGATCGTGACCGGCCGCCACGAGGCGAGCACCGGCTGGTCGCGGTAATCGACACCCAGGGCCGTGCCGGTGCTGCCCTCGTCGAGCGCCGCCCGGACCGGGCGGGTGTCGACCTTGAGCTTCGGGTTGAGCACCGTCGATGCCACCCCCAGGTCGGCCGTGAACCGTGACTCGCTGCGGAACAGGCGATCGGCTGCGATGGCGTAGGTCTCGCCCGTCGCGCCCATGCCGGTCGTCTCCCCGATGATCTTGCTGACCCGGTCGAGCGGGATCTGGAAGACCACCGCGCCCGCGAGCTGCCGGCCCTCGAACACCGGCGCGGCGATGAAGCTCGCCGGAGCCATCAGACTCGGGAGATAGCGGTCGAACTCGGCGAACGAAACCGTGTCACGGGTGCCCGAGGTGAGCGCCTCCTGGACACAGCGGCCCAGATTCGTACCCGCGATCGGACCGCTGCGGAGCGAGGCGGCGAAGTCGATCTCCTTGCAAACGCTGTAGACGATCCGGCCGGTCTCCGCGTCGACCAGGAACAGGTCGTAGAGCCCGTACTTCTTCTGGAGGTTTCGTAGGATCGGGTGGTAGAGGGCATGCACCTTCGTGTAGGTGGATTCGTCGGCCGCGGCGTCGAGGTCGGCCTTCGAGCCGAGCGGATATTCGTTGGCCCGGATGTACAGGTCCTGCAGCCAGGCCGAGGCATCGTCGAGGGCGGCCACCAGGGCCCGCGCGTCGGGGTCGGAGCCGGTCGCCCGCCGGTAGGCCGCCGCGAACTCGCCGGCATAGAAGCCCTCGAGCGAGCGGCGGGCCTTGGCCACGCTCTTCTCGTCGACGGCGTCGTCGGTGAGCGCGCCGGCCACACCGGTGGTGAACTCCCGGATCGCCGCCGAGATCATTCGATCCTCGGACAGCACCCGCAGTTCGTCATGCAGCGTGGCGAAGTAGCGTTCGACGCTTTGGCCGGTGATCGTGTTGACCGTTTCGAGCTGCTTGAAGGCCTGCGTCTTGAGGGCGGACGACGAGGCCTGCTGGCTGGCGAAGCCCATCAGGGCCATCGGAATCAGCGACACCGCCAAGAGCGCGAGCAGCAGCCGGTTGCCCAGCAGGGATCGCCAGCCGGATCCGGCACCCGCCACGGGCGTGCCGCCCGCTTCCGCCATGTGGTCACCGGACACCGCCATCTGGGCCTCCAAATCTCAGGGGGACGATTCTCAGGAAACGTTCAGGGAGCCGTGCTCAGGGGAAGGCCCGGACGACCGCCGGTCGCCGGCCGCTGCCACACCAGGGAGTGAATCATGCGCTCGGGATCGAGCAGATGCACGAGCCGATCGGCGGCCGCGAACGTGCCCTGCACCAGCCCCGTGCCACCGGTCGGCCGCTCGACCCGCTCGGGGGCGATCTCGATCACGTCGAGCATCTCGTCGACGAGCAGGCCGTACCATTCCTCGCCGGGCGCGATCACGAGGTGCGTGTTCGCACCGGCACCTGATCGGCGGCTCACGGCCAGCGGCTCGGCTGGATCGATCACCGGCACGATCCGGCCCCGGAGTTGCACCAGGCCGAGGACACCCCGGGCGGCCAGGGGCACCCGCGTCAGCCGCCGGCTCCGCAGCACTTCCACGACCAGGCCGGAGTCGACCGCGAAGCACTCATCTCCGAGCAGGAACGAGCACCAGCGGCGGGCGACCGGGATGACGGTGGGGGAGGTCATGGGACGCGGTTCGCTCGCGAGCGCTCGGGAGTCAGGCACCGGCAGCCGCCCCGGCGAGGTCGAGGACTTCCGTGGCCTGCCCTCCCAACGCGACGGTCCCGGTGACACCGGCAGCGGACAGCGCGGACTGCAGCGGCGACTCGGCACCGACCACGTCGATGATCCGGTCCACGGTGATCCCGAGTTCCGTTCCCGAGACGCGGACGACCACCACGTTCACCCCGGCCTCCGGTTCGGCCGTCCGGCCCGAGGCCGGATGCCCTGCGCCCAACAGGCCGTCGGCATCCGCCAGCGGCGTGAACCCATCGCCACGGCGGACCACCCGCCTCGGCCCGGCGAACTGG
>JBILOA010000287.1:0-3709 GCA_044374735.1 Pirellulales bacterium
TCTCGTCGAGCATGCCCACGAGCTGCTCGAGCTCGAGCGGCAGTTCGGCGAGCAGGCCGTCGACCGCGGCCCCCCGCGCGGCCACCGCCTGCCGCACGATCTGAACCAGTAGCGTCTCCCGAGCCTCCGCCGCACCGGGCAGCCCGCCGGCCTCGGCCGCGGCGGCCGCCTCCGGCGCCACCACGAGCACCCGGTTCTTCTCCGTGGAAGGCACCCAGAACGAGAACGGCTTGCCCTTGTGGATGGTCTCGCCCTCCACCTGCGCCGCCGTGGTCGGGCCCCACGCCTTTCGCCGGGCCGCCTCATCGGTCGGGACTTCATGACCCTCGACCAGCCGGACCACGTAGCCCCCGAGCACCTGCTCGATCCCGCCCGCCTGCCAGCCGGCCTGCACTGACTCGATGTCGGCCGGCTCACAGCCACAGAACGCCGCCAGCGCGGCGAGCCCCGCGGCGGCCTGCGGCCCGAGCGACTCGACGAACCGCCTGCCCTCGTCGTCGCCGAGCAGATCGGCCGGCCGGGCGAGGAGCACGAGCTGCGAGCCTGGGAGAAGGTAGGCCAAGCGCGGCCGCGGGCCTTCGGTCGGCGCGGCCCACGGCAGCTCGGGATCGTCCACCACGATCTGCCTGGCTGTCGCGACGGGGGCGGCCGGCTTGCCGGGTTTGTCCATGCCCGGCTCGGGCTCGTCGCCCGCCGGGGCGGGCTTCTCACCGGAGCCACTCTTGCCGGAGCCGCTCTTGCCGACGTTGCCCCAGCCGATCGACTCCTCCTCCGGCTTGGCAGCCGGCTTGTCTCGAGGCGTGACCGCCACCGCCACCGGCGCGGGCACCGGCTCCGGCGCCACGTCGAGACGACTGACCACGAGTGCCGCCGTGGCCGCGAGGATCGCCAGCGTGATCGCGCCCCCGAAGAGCCGGAGTTGGTTTCGCCGCCGCCGGATCAGGGCGGAAGGCCCGGCCGGCTCCCTGGGAACGGCTTGCCCGACGACCGGGCCGGCACCTCCACCAGCCACCGACGGCGAACGCGACGACGCGGCCGGGCTCGCACCGCCGAGAAAATCGGGCAGCGCATCCCCCGCGGCGGCCGCGGTCGGCTGCGTTCCAGTGGGCTGCCGCGCGGCTGCGGCCCCCCCGCTCGTCGCCAGCCCGAGGCAGGCGGCGATCGCATCGGCCGCCTCGGCGGCTGTCTGATAGCGTTCCGTCGGATCGCGGGCCATCAGATAGCCGATCAGGGCCGCCATCTCGGGCGTGACCGCCGGCGGCCCGAGCGGGGCGGGCCCGGCGCCGAAGGCGGCCCGCTTGAGCGTGCGGGGAGCGTCTCCCTCCCAGCAGGGCAACGATCCGGACACGAGCGCATACAGGATCGCGCCGATCGAATAGACGTCGGTCCGCAGGTCGCAGACCGCGCCGGGCAGCATCAGTTCCGGTGCCACGTACGCGGCGGCGCGACCGAGCCCCGCGAGTTCCGAGTCGTCGACCCAGGGCCGAAGCGGCACCCGCTGAGGATCGCCCGCGAGCGGGAACTGCAGCAGCCGCACGCGACCCGTCCGTGGCACGCCCCCTGGCGGCGGCTCCCGCCGCAGCACCTCGAGCGAGAGGCTGCCGTGCGGGCCGCCGAGCGCCTGCAGTTCCGCGACGGCCCGCGCGATCTGCGAGACGAGCACGCCGGCTTGCACCGCCGGCAAGGCCCCGTGCCGCTCGAGTTCCTCGGCGAGCGTGATCCCGTCGACCTGCTCGCAGACGATCAGCCGGCTCGCCTCATGCTGCTCGAGGCTCCAGGTGCGGGAGAGCATCGGATCGGTCACCTGGCTGGCGGCCGTGGTTCGCTGCACGATCTCGGTCCAGACATCCAGCTGTCGGCAGCGCTTGGCATTGAGCAGGACCACGCTCACGATCCGGCCCGAGGGCTCGTGCCGCGCGGTGAACACGAGCGCATCCCCCTCGCGTTCGTGCCGCTCGAGCAGCCGGTAGTCGCCCAGGAAAAACGGCCCGAGATTGCCGATGCCGAGCCGTTTGGCCTGCCAGCGGCTGATCGTGCCACGCTCGGCGAGCCAGGAGGCGATCCCCTTCGCCGTCTCGCCGCCGCAGCGGGCCGGGGCGGCCGCGTGCTCCCGGCGGAGCGTGGCGACCGCGCCGGCATCGACGAGCCCGCTCTTGACGAGCAGGCCCCAAAACTCCTCTCCGGTAGGCGTCGGCATGGGGGCGTCCTTTCCCCGCAATGTAGCGACTTTCGCGTTGTTTGGGCGGTGGCGTTTTTCTTGTGGCGGCCGCCGGGGGCGGGCTATCATCCGCCCAGCCCCATCCGCCGGGCCGGCGCGATCCGCCCGATCATCACACCCCGCGGCCGGAGGCCGATCCCTCGTGCGTGCCACCGAAGCCACCCGCATCTACTTCGACGCGGCGGCCGATCAGCTCGACCTCTCCCCCAGCATGCGGCGGCTGCTCCTCACCGCCAAGCGGGAGGTGCAGGTCAGCATCCCGATCGAGCTTGACTCGGGGGAGTTGGCCACCTTCATCGGCTATCGCGTCCAACACAACGACGCCCGCGGCCCCCTCAAGGGCGGCCTCCGCTACCACCCGCAGGTCGATCTCGACGAGGTGCGGGCCCTGGCGGCCCTGATGACCTGGAAGACGGCCGTCGTGAACATCCCCTACGGCGGGGCCAAGGGGGGCGTGTCGGTCGACCCGGCGGCCCGCTCGCTGCGGGAGTTGGAGAGGATCACGCGGCGGTTCGTGGACGAGATCCACGACCTGTTCGGGCCCGACGTCGACATCCCGGCCCCCGACATGGGCACCAACGCCGACATGATGGCCTGGATCATGAACCAGTACGGCAAGTATCGCGGCTTCTCCCCCGCCTGCGTCACCGGCAAGCCGGTCGAGTACCACGGCATTCCCGGCCGCGAGGAGGCGACCGGCCGCGGCGTCGGCGCGTTGACGCTCAAGCTGCTCGGCCGGCTCGGCCGCCGGATCCCCGGCACGCGGGTCGCGATCCAGGGCTTCGGCAACGTGGGCACGCACACGGCGAAGTATCTGGCCGACGCCGAGTGCCGGATCGTGGCGGTGGGCGACGCCTGGGCGGCCTACCACCGGGCCGAGGGCCTCGACGTGCTCGACCTGCTGCGACACGCCCGCGAACACGGCGGCCGCCTGACGGGCTTCACCGGCGGCGACGCGATCAGCGCCGCGGAACTGCTCGCCACTGACTGCGACGTGCTCATCCCCGCGGCGCTCGGGGGCGTGCTCACCACGGCCAACGCCGGTTCCGTGCGGGCCCCGATCATCATCGAAGCGGCCAACGCCCCGGTCGAGCCCGATGCCGACGGGATCTTCGCCGAGCGGGGAACGCTTGTGCTGCCCGACATCCTCGCCAACGCCGGTGGCGTGACGGCCAGCTGGTTCGAGTGGGTGCAAAACCGGCAGCACTACCAGTGGGGCATCAACCGCGTCCGCCAAGAACTCGACCGGATCCTGGGCGAGTCGTTCGAGCAGGTCTGGCAGCTGGCTCAGTCGCGGCAGGTCTCGCTCCGCACCGCCGCCTACATGCTGGGCGTGGGCCGCGTGGCGAAGGCCACCGTCCTGGGCGGCGTGGCGTAGCGGGTGTCTGTTGGCACGCTCGCGCCCCGTCTTGGGTGACGCAGGCTCGGGGCTGCCCGTGCCATCTCGTCGGACGCTCCCTTCGGGCATCCTGCCCTCCGGTCGCTCGGAGG
>JBILOA010000288.1:0-3702 GCA_044374735.1 Pirellulales bacterium
AGAGCCCCACGAGCCAGACGAGCACGATCCGCGTCCCCTTGCGGTCGGCGAAGGGCCCCGCCACGAGGCTCGCCAGCCCCGTCGCCACGTTCTGCACCACCACCCACACGAGCAGGCTCGAGCGGCCCGTGCCCAGGCTGTCTCGCGCGAAGGCCTGGTAGTGGGGAAAGAGCATCAGCACGGCCGAGAAGCAGCCCGCCGCGAGCGCGAGCCGGCCGAGGGCGGGATCGGCCGCGATCACCCTCCGCCACGCGGCGAGGCCTGCGCCGAGTTGGGCCCTCAGGCCCCTGGGTCGCAGCGGCTGCTCCGGCACTCGGTCGGCTGGCTCGTCGAGGACGAGCGGCACCACCGCCGCCAGGGCGAAGAAGGCCGCGGTCGCGGCGAAGATCTTTGGAAACCCGTCAGGCTCGGTCAGCCACGGCCCCAGGAGCAGCACCGCCGCCAGGATCGCCAGCACGCTGCCGACCGTCACGCTCACCACCATCGCGTGGCCACGGTTGCCGGCTGCGATCAGCTTGCCCTGGAGCGTGGCGAGCACCAGCTGGTTGAGGCCGTTGGCGGCCGCGAAGGCCGCGTAGACCACGAGGAACAGCCCGGCGAGCAGATCGGGGCGGGCGCGGGCCATCGGCCCCCAGGCGACGGCGAGCACGGCGAAGCAGCCGGCCATGGCAAGCGTGGTGACGATGAGCGCCGGCCGCTTCCTGGGCAGGCGGCCGAGCGGCCCGGCGGCGGCCAGCGGCGGCAGGCTCTGGCCGCCGCGGTTGAGCACTGGCAGGAGGCCGCGGAGCGTGCCGGAGTCGACCAGCGCGTCGAGCACGGCCGGCATGATGATCGTCTCGGTCTTGAAGATCCAGCCGATCCGGACGAGCACCTGATAGGCCTCGATCCCGAGCGCGTTCGTGGCCTCGCGAGAGGCGTCGTGGCCCGTGCTGGAGCGCTCGGCCCGCGGTGGGATAGGCTTGAGGAGCGTCGAGTCGTCGGCCATCGTTCCCGCAGCATGAGGCTTTTGCATGGTGCCGTCCATCCGTGTCGTCTGTCTCGCCGCGGCCTTTCTGCCGGCCGCCTCCGTGGCCAAGGAGGTGCCCGTCTGGTTCGGCACCTACACCCGGGCCAACAACGGCTCCGAGGGCATCTACGTGTCCCGGTTCGACACGGTCCGCGGCACCCTTTCGCAGCCGGTGCTCGCGGCCACCGCGAAGAACCCGTCGTTTCTCGCCCTCCATCCCCGGCTGCCGATGCTCTACGCGGTGGCGGAGGTGGCCGGCGCCGAGGGCAAGCCGGAGGGGGGCGTGGCGGCCTTCGCGGTCGACGGGGAGACGGGCAAGCTGACCGCCAAGGGTGAGCAATCCAGTGGCGGCGGCGGCCCCTGCCACGTGACGGTGGAGCCCGGAGGCAAGGCGGTGCTCGCGGCCAACTACGGCGGCGGCAGCCTGATCTGCCTCGGGCTCACCGCCGACGGCGCGCTCGAGCCCGTCGCGACAGGCACTCCCGGCGGCTTCATCCAGCACGCCTACGACCGCGCCGGCACGCCCGGCATCAACCAGCGGCGGCAGGAAAAGCCCCATGCCCACTCCGTCGACGTCGCTCCCGACGGCCGGCATGCGTTCTGCTGCGACCTCGGCCTCGACGAGGTGCTCGTCTACCGGCTCGACGCCGAGCGGGCCACGCTCGCGCCCCACGGCAAGGCGCCGGTCGCCGTCGGCGCGGGCCCGCGACACTTCGCGCTCCACCCGGGCGGCACGTTCGCCTGGTGCGTCAACGAGCTGGCCCTGACGGTGACGGGCTTTGCCTATGACGCCGCGGCGGGAACGCTCGCGGAGATCCAGACGCTCTCCACGATCCCCACCGACGTCACCGACCGCACGGGCTTCTCCTGTGCCGAGATCGCCGTCCATCCGACGGGGAGGTTTCTCTACGCCAGCAACCGCGGCCACGATTCGATCGCGATGTATCGGATCGACGAGGCCACGGGGAAACTCTCGTTCGTCGGCGTCGAGCCCACGCGGGCCAAGACCCCGCGGCACTTCGCGATCGCCCCCGGGGGCAGGCACCTGCTCGCCGCCGGCCAGGACTCCGGCACGGTGACGGTGTTCGCGATCGACCAGGCGACCGGGAAGCTCACGTTCACCGACGAGTCGATCGCGGTGCCCGCGCCGGTCTGCATCCTGTTCCGGCCCTGACTCACACCAGACCCGTAACAGCCCCGTGCGCGAGCCCGGGGAATCATGCCTGCCCCGCCACGCTTCGGCGGCGTGGCGATCACCGTCCCGCCGCGATCACGAGCTCCAGGTAGCTGCGCCGCTCCTGCGCGTCGCAGCCGAGCGTGCGGGCCAGCGACTCGATGCACGCCGTGGCCAGCGGCACCTCCCCTGCGGCGGCCTGGAGTTCGAGTTCCAGGAAGTCGCCGATGCCGGCCACGTGGTCGAGCGCCGCCTCGACCTCGGTGCCCTGCCAGAGCACCCGCGCGGCCTGGCGCCGCTTGGCGACATCCCGCACCCGGCGGAAGCCGAGCGCCTCGAGGAGTTCCGTCCAGCGGTCGAGCGTGGCCTGGCCGCCACGCGGACCGCCCGGCAGCGGTGGCACCGGGGCGAGCCCGAGTTCCAGTTCGCGGCGGGTCTTGGAGGCGGAGTCGATCCGCGGCCCCTTCCAGGTCGCGGCCACGTCGTCGCCGAGCCGCCGCAACCGCAGCGCCTCGTCGGTCTTGACGAAATCCCGGCACGGATGGGCGAAGTAGCGATCGACCTGCTCGACCGGCGCGCGAAACCGCGCCGCCAGCCCCACGAGCTTGGCTTCGAGGGCCGCCGGATCCGCGACGGGAAACTTCTGTTCGACCTCGTACACTTGGCTTGCTCCTCGTGACCGCGTTGCCGCTCACCCCGCACACCGTCGAGATGCCGATGATAGCCTCCGCCCCCGCCCGGTTCCGGCTGGCAGCGAGCGCGTGCCTCGCGGCTGCGGTGGTCGCGGGCTGCGGCGAGCCGACCACCCATCCAGCCGTGGGAAAAACACTCGGCCCGCTGCCGGTGGCGCCGCTGGCCGATCTCACCGCAGCACCGCCCGCGCTCGCCGGACGGGTGACGCTCCTCAACTTCTGGGGCACCTGGTGCCCGCCCTGCCGCCGCGAACTGCCGGGCCTGGCCCGGATGGCCGCGGGGCTCGCGGGTGAACCACGGTTCCAACTCGTGGCAGTCTCGTGCGCCGGCGGCGGTGGCTCCGGTGATCCGGCCGACCTGGCCGCCGAGTCGGCCGAGTTCCTGATGCGGGAGAAGCTCACGGTGCCCGCCTACGTCTTCTCCGACCCGCTGGCCGCCGACCTGCTGGCCACGACCCTCGGCCTCGAGGCGCTTCCGGCCACGTATCTCATTGGTCCCGACGCCACGGTCCGCCACGTCTGGATCGGCTACCGCCCACGGGACGAAGCCGAGATCGCCGCCGCGATCGTGGCGCTGTTGAGATGAGCGCCCGCCGGGCCATCCATGGCCCCGGCGGTCTTCGCGGCCCGCGGGCCTTCGGCCCCGGCCGCCGGCCGCACCTCCGGGCGGCCGTGATCGTGCGTGTTCTGGCGCGCGACGTTCGTTCAGACGAATCCGTACGTGGCTTCTTCAATCGTTGGACGGCTCGGGGTTGCCCGTGCCAATCGAGCGGCGTTGCTGGCCGAGCGCAGGCAGGATGCCGAAGCGAGGGCAGCATCGAGCGCTGCGG
>JBILOA010000289.1:0-3690 GCA_044374735.1 Pirellulales bacterium
GCAGCCGTATCAGAAGTTAGCGTCGCAGCCCGTGTCGACGTCGCCCACCATGTGCAGGTGGTCGTGGTCGATGTAGAGCACTTCCTGGACGTCCTCGTCGACGAGCGTGTGGGGCACCGGCCAGCCGACCCGCGTCACCTCCTGGAAGTAGACAGTGCACTTGTAGTGGGCGTGGTGCAGCTGCACCGGGCCGACGAGGGGCATGTGCCGCGGCGGGTCGACGTAGTCGGAGATCTTGCACTTCGTGATCCGCACGTTGTTCCGCTGGATCTCGTAAAGGAAGGGCCAGTTGCCCTGCACGGGCCGCGCCTTCTCCAGGGCCCGCATCACCTCGTCGTCGCTCGGCTCGTCGAGGGCCTCGCAGGGGCCGCCCGGCTGCAGTGGGCCGAGGACGGGCGCCCGCTCATACCGTTCGTAGTTCCAGAACTGGTCTTCCTTCGCCTTCTGGATCCCCACCGGCACCGGGATCGGAATGGCGAGGGGGCCGAGGTTCGGTCCCTGGTTGGCCAGCCAGAAGCAGCCGCTCTGCGACGAGGCGCCGACGGCCAGCACCAGGGCCGTGACCAGGAATCGCGTGCGGGATGTCATTGCTCACTCCTCGGACGACGGTGAACCACCGACTCTGCCGGTTGTATCGACCCTGCCCGTCGTAAGACTTGCGGATTTTTCCGGTTGCGCGATCCCGGAAATGCCAACCGCCCCCCCGGGGTCGCCGGGAGGGCGGTCGTGCTGCTCGGGTCGGCCCGGGCCGTGGCTTAGCGGTGGTGGCTGTGCGTGTGGCGATCGTCGAAGTCGAGCCACCACCAACCGTCATCCCACTCGAGCGAAACCCGCCGCCAGCCGAGCGGCACCTGCGGGTAGGGATAGAAGGGACCGATGTAAGGCCAGGCGGTCGGCGAATACTGGGTGGGATACTGGAGCGCGGCGTAGTTGGGGTAGGCCGCGTAGCTCGGCCAGGCGTAGTTCGGCATGTTGGGGCCGTCGGCCCGCATCGGGACGGGAGGCATGCCCACGCCGGTGCCGCCCATGGGCATCGGGCCGTTCATGCCGGGCGGCGGCATACCGGGGCCGCCAGCCATGCCCGGGCCTGCAGCCATGCCGGGGCCGCCTGCCATGCCGGCGTCGGCGGGGTAGCCCTCGCCGTATTGCATCGTGCCGGGAACCATCTGGCCGTCCACCAGCGGGCCGTCGTAGCCGCCCGGGGCGGGCAGCGTCATGTGCTGATCGACCACGCCGCCGGTCGGGGTCGCGGTCCGCATGGTTCCGGTCGGCCGGCCCTGCGGCCGCATCGGCCGAGCGTTGCTTGTGGCCGCCCGGGGCATCCGGGCCGCCGGTTGCGTGGCCTGCGTGAGTTGCACGCCACCGCCGGCCTCGGCCGGCTGCGACCCGCCCGCAAACAGCAGGCCTGCCACGCTGGAGAACGGATTGGTGGTCGCGGGCTTCGCCTGGGCGACCGGGGCCGGCCGCGGCACGCCGGCGGAGCTCCAGGTGGAGGCGGGCAGCGCGAAGCCGGACGGGCCGCCGGCCGACGTGCTGCCGATCACGAGCCGGTTGACCACGCGCTCGACGCCGGGCGTGGCCTCGGCGATGCCGACCGCCGCCTCGAGTTGCCGCTCGTCGGCGACCTGGCCCTCGAGCCAGATGGTGGCCGACTTGCTCTTCACGTTGACGCGGTAGCCGGCCAACTCGCCGGAGTCACGAAGTTTGCCCGCGACCGTCGTCGCCAGATCCTCGGCCCACGCGGGCGCCGCCAGCAGGGCGGTGGCCAACACGGCCAGCAGGTAGGTGGTTCTCGAAACGGACATGCGTCCCTCCTGGATGGTGCGGCCGATGGATTTCGCGCTCGGATTCGCTCGCTGTCGCAACCCACCGCTGCGGGTCGCCTGGCGGTGGCCGGCCACGCCGGGCCGTCGGGCCCGGGGCGTCGGTTCCGAGAGTTCATCGGCCGCGGGTCGTGCCGAAGGGGAGTTTTTTTCCGGTTCGAGCGGCGGCGGCCAGCGACTCGGAGGTCTGCGCAAGCTGCGTAAGTCAGCCGCTTACTTCGCCGGCTTCACGTCGATGACCGCGATCATGGTCATCAGGGCCAGCGCCGCCGCCGAGGCTGCAGCCGCGTCGGGGCCATACTGGATCGCGATTCCGCAGACAGTTCCCATGGTGGCGAGGCCGGCGAGGCAGAGCCATTGGCCGCACCACTCGTGACGCGTGCCCTCGGTCAGCCTCGCCGTGGCGGCCGCAGCGATGCCGAGGAGTTGAACGATGCCGATCGTGCAGAAGACAGGACTCACGGCCAGGGCCAGCAGCATGCGGGGTCTCCCGGTGCGGGGCGGAGCAGGGCGGGCACGGTAGCGACCGTCCGCCGGACGGACAACGCGGGTCTGGCCCCGGTTTTGGTCCGGAACGGCCGCCGGCGCGAGCGGAGACCTGGCAGGCGGCAGGATTTGGGGCAAGCGGGACGTCGCCCCGCATGCCCCGCCTCGCGGCCGGGGCCTTTAGGGCTTGCCCCCGAGCAGCGCCGCCAGCTTCTTCTCGAGGTCGGTGATCGACACGTTCCGGTCGGCCACCGTCCCGTCGGCGGCGACGAGCATCATGGTCGGCAGCGCGAGGATCCCAAACTCCTCGGCGAGCCGGCTGTCGAGCCCGCCGTCTTCGTGCAGTTGTGGCCAGGGCAGCGGCTTGTCGGCCAGGAACGCCGCGAGCTTGGCCCGGTCACCGTCCACCGCCACCCCGATGCAGCCGATCCGCTGGCCATACTTCGCGTTCAGCTCGCGGATCTGGGCCAGGTCAACCTTGCAGGGCTCGCAGTCGGTCGACCAGAAGTGAACGAGCACGGGTCGCCCCTTGAGCGCCTCGATCGACACCTGCTTGCCATCGAGCGACTTGCCCGTGAGCCCGAGCGGCTTGCCCACGCTCTCGAGCCGCCGCGCGGCACCGGCCGCCTTGCGGGCCTGGGGCGTGTCGGGAAACCCTGCGGCGATCTCGCCGTAGCGGGTGATCGCTTCGGCGTCGCGGCCCTCGAACTCGTCGCGGAAGGCGAGTTGCAGCATCGCCTCGGCCGCCTCGGCCGCCTTGGGGTGTTTCTCGACGAAGGCCGCGAGATTGTCGAACCACGCCACCTGCAGCTTGTCGGCGTCGGCGTCGCCGGCCTCCATGCTCGCCGCATAACGGGCCTGGATCAGCCGGAAGTCGACGAAGGCGGCCAGGGCCTCGTCGTCGGCGAACCGGGTGGCGAGTCGCTCGAGCGTGGCCAGCCCATCGGGCATGTTGCCCTCCTGGACATAGGCCGCCACCGTCTCCACGAGCTGCCGCCTCCAGAACGGCTGCTCGCCGGGGGCCGCGGCAGCCGCGATCTCCTCGAGCTTGGCGATGTAGGCGTCGGCGAGCTTGGCGCGGCCGGCCGCGTCGGCCTTCACCATCTTGTCCTCGAGCTCGCGGAGCGAGGCCATCAGCGGCCGGAGCGCCTCGTCGCCGCCGGTCGGCGCGCTGCCGGCCGCGCCGCCGCCCGAGGCCGGCATGAAGAAGCCGAGCGTCTCCGACAGCCGGCCGTCGGCCCCGGGGAGTTGCGGAGCGTCGACGGGTCGCCACGCGTCGCCGCACCGGACCAGCGAGCCGACGATGACCTGCACGCCGGTGCCGGCGTCGTCAGCGAGCGCCACCACGTTGTCGTAGGCGGTGACGTCTCGCTCCACGCCG
>JBILOA010000291.1:0-3675 GCA_044374735.1 Pirellulales bacterium
GCCCGCCACGAACCGCTCGGCGTGGCACTCCTGAAGATCGACGCCGAGGGACTTGCCGCGTTCGACCTCGCCGCCGCGGGCACGTCGCCCCTGCTCGGTGACGCGGTGGCCGTGGTCGGGCGATCCCCCGGTGGCCGGTCCGGCCACACCTTCAACCCCGGGATCGTCAGCGCGCCCTCGCGGAACCGCGGCTACCAGTTCCAGACCGACGCCCTGTTGAACTACGGCAACTCGGGCGGGCCGATCGTGGACGCCGCCGGCAACTTCCTCGGGATCGCGACGGCGCCGATCGAGCCCGACACGCTGCTGGGGCGGATCGTGCCGCCGCCACAGCTGATGCGCTGGACCAGGGCTCCCAACTCCGGCGTCGGGATGGTGGCCCGGGCCGACCGGATCGCGGCGGCCTTCGAGGCGCTCAAGGGGGGGCGGTCGTTCGACCGGATCCCCGGGCCGTTCCTGGGCGTGCAGCCCGACATGGCGCGGGCCTTCGGCGAAGACGTCGTGATCGGCGGCGTGTCGGCGGGCTCGCCGGCCGAGAGGGCCGGCCTCAAAAAGGGCGACCGGCTGCTCGAGTTCGACGGGGTGGAGCTGAGCACGTGGCGGGACCTCACCGACCGCGTGGCGGCCAGCGCCGCCGGCGACACGGTGACGCTGCTGGTGCAGCGACCCAGCCGGGGTCCGCGGCTCGTGATCGCCGGCCGCGACGTCGAGACCCTCGAGGATCTCCAGCGGCTCAAAAAATCGCTCGCGCCGGGCGAGACCTTCGAGGGGGTGCTCTCGACCGACGACACGCGGGAGATCGAGGTCGAGTTGGAGGAGAACCGATGATGCGGCTCGGGCGACGAGGCTGGGCGGCCGTGCTCGCGGTCGGCCTGGCGTGGGCGGCCGGTGGGGGCGCGGCGGTGGTGGCGGCTCCGGCCACCGAAGCGGTCGACCTCACGGAACTGTGCGTCCGCGTCCGGCCCGCGTTCGTGTTCATCGGCGGCGGCAGCGGGGTGATCATCCGGCCCGACGGGCTGATGCTCACCAACGACCACGTGATCGGCCGCAAGCGGTCGTTCACCGTGCGGATCGGCGACGGCCGCTCGTTCAAGGCGGAGGTGCTCGGCACCGATCCGGTCGGCGACCTCGCGGCGCTCAAGCTGGAGGTGCCGGATGGACAGACGGTGCCGCATCTCCCGCTCGGCGACTCGGGCGCCCTGCGGGTGGGCGACGAAGCGCTCGCCATCGGCAACCCGTTCGCGCTCGGCGTGCTCGACCAGGCGCCGACCTTCACGGTGGGCATCATCTCGGCCCTGAACCACACCCAGGGCACCTACACCGAGTGCATCGTGACCGACGCCGAGGTGAACCCCGGCAACTCGGGCGGGCCGCTTCTGAACATGGCGGGTGCGGTGGTGGGGATCAATGGGCAGATCAGCACGCGGTTCGGCCTGCGGAGCAACACGGGCCTGGGCTTCGCGATCAGCGCGCGGCAGATCGCGATCTGGCTGCCGCGGCTCGAGGCCGCGGGCGGCGGCGAGGTGAAGCACGCCCGGATCGCGGGGCTCGAGTTCGCGAAGGGGCCGAAGGAGTCGGCCGAGAGCCTGGTCGTGAAGGACGTGGCCGACGGATCGCCGGCCGCCGCGGCGGGCTTCGTGCCGGGCGACGCGATCGTGAGCCTCGACGGGGCCCCGGTGGCCAACGCCCTGCGGCTCCGGGGCCTGCTCGGCATCTACCCCGACGGCCACGAGGTTCCGGTGAGCGTGAAGCGCGGCGACACGGAGACGGTGCTGAAGGTCACGCTCACGGCGCCCGAGCGGGCCAAGCTCGGGCTCGCGCTCACGCGGGCCCGGGGCGACGACCTCGCCCCCCGGGTCGAGAAGGTCGAGGAGGGCTCGGCGGCCGCGGCGGCGGGCCTCACGGCCGGCGACGAGATCGTGGAGTGGGCCGGGCAGCGGCTCGAGTTTTCCAGCCGCGACGACCGCCGGGCCTTCGATCGCATGATCCGCACCACACTGAACGTGGGCGACATCGTGCCCGTGAAGGTGAAGCGAACCGACGCCGCAGGGGCCACGGCCGAAGTCGACCTCAAGCTCGTGGCCCGCTGAGCCTTCCTGGCCGAGCAGGTCCATTCAACGGTTCCCGACCTGACCCTCCAGAAAACGCAAAGGTGCCGGTTGTTCCACACCGCCATTCCCAGCGACACGTCGACATCCGCTGCCGCGGTCCAGCGGGCACGGATCCGTGACCTTGCGCCGCTCGAGCGGCTGAGGATGGGCTGCGCGCTCTCGAACCGGGGCCGGCGGATGGCCCTGGCGGCGATCCGCCGCCGGCATCCGAACGCCGACGACACGGAAGTGCGGCTCCGCTACCTCGAACTGGCCTTCGGGCCGGCGGTCGCCGCGGAGGTGCGGCGTTGGCTCGGGGAACGCCGCCCGTGAGCGACATCGACGACCTCGTCGCCGCCTTGGAGCCGGTCGCGGCGGCGCTCGTTCGGCTGGGCGTCGGATTTTACGTCGGGGGCAGCGTCGCGAGCACCTACCACGGGGCGATCCGCTCGACGATGGACGTGGACCTCGTCTGCGAGTTGCGGGCGGATCAGATCGCCGCCTTCGTGGCGGCCTTCGGCCCCGAGTGCTACATCAGCGAGCCCGCGGTGCGGGACGCGGTGGAGCGGCGTAGCTGCTTCAACGTGATCCACCTGCCCACGGCCTTCAAAGTGGACGTGTTCGTCAGCCGGGGCCGGCCGTTCGACGTGGCCGCACTTGGCCGGGCCGCCCCACAGCCGCTTGGCGGTGACCGCTCGCTGGCGGTGCCGATCGCGACGGCCGAAGACTCGATCGTCGCCAAGCTCGAATGGTATCGGCTCGGCGACGAGGCGTCGGAACGGCAGTGGGACGACGTGTCGCGTTTGGTGGCGTTGTTGGGCGACACGCTCGATGTCGCCCACATGCGGCGGATGGCCGAATCGCTCGGCGTCGCGGACCTGCTCGAGCGGCTGCTGGCGAGCCCCCCAGCCGCATGACCACGCTGCCGGGGCCCGGCGGGGCCCGTCAGAGCCCGGAGGTGTCGATCGCCTGTCCGTCGCGGCGGTTGGCGAGCCGGCCGTAGGTGGTCGCGTCGATGTCGTAGGAGAGCACGTGCACCGAGCCGTCGCAGCGGACGGTGGCGAACTGGCCCGCATGGGCGCTGCCGAAGGCGTTGTGGAAATCGACACCGCGGCGGTCCTGCGCGGCCGGCCCGCCCCAGTTCGCCGCCCGGATGTTCTCGGCGTTGACGCCGACGTACATCGTCTCGTTGTCGCCGGCGCTCTGGAAGGTCGTGTAGAAATCGGGGTTGAGGCTCTTCTCTCCGGCGAGCAGCGTGGTCGATAGCCCATCGAGCACCGAGGCGGGCGTGATCGCGCTCATCACGAACACCACGCCCGTGGGCTGTACGGCGGCATTGAGGTTCGTCACCTGGACGAACGCCTCGAGTTCGGCATCGGAAGGGAGGCTCGCCGGGCCGCAATCCGGGTTGCCGCAGTGGCTCTGCCAAAGCCCCCCGGAACTCGGGTAAAAACTCCGGTCACCGCCATTGGCCGCATAGTCGCTCTTCGCCACCGCGGGCGTGCCCGAGGCTGTGAAGTAGCCCTGCGACGCCCGCCAGTGCGGGTAGTTTTGGGCCGGCCGCCGCGACGGGCAGTTGAAGACC
>JBILOA010000292.1:0-3673 GCA_044374735.1 Pirellulales bacterium
CACGGCGCCCGACGCGTACGAGAAGCAGGTCGAACGACTCCTGCAAAGCCCGCACCACGGCGAGGAGATGGCCCGTCACTGGCTCGACGCGGCCCGCTATGCCGACACCCACGGGCTGCACCTCGACAACGAGCGGCAGATGTGGGCCTACCGCGACTGGGTCGTGAAGGCCTTCAACGACAACCTGCCGTTCGATCAGTTCACGATCTGGCAACTCGCGGGCGACCTGTTGCCCGAGGCCACGCTCGAGCAGAAGGTGGCCACCGGCTTCTCGCGGTGCAACGTGACCACCAGCGAGGGTGGCTCGATCAACGACGAGTTGATCTTCCGCTACTCCGTCGACCGCACGGCCACGATGACCAACGCCTTCATGGGCCTCACCGGCCAGTGCGCCGTCTGTCACTCGCACAAGTTCGACCCGATCTCCCACAAGGAGTTCTATTCGCTCTACGCCTTCTTCAACTCCGCGGCCGATCCCGGCTTCGACGGCAACAAGATCGACACGCCGCCGGTGATCCGGGTGCCGTCGGCCGAGCAGCAACGGCGTCTGGCGGAGCTCG
Source organism: Pirellulales bacterium (assembly GCA_044374735.1). Lineage (GTDB taxonomy): Bacteria > Planctomycetota > Planctomycetia > Pirellulales > UBA1268 > QWPN01. The sequence continues at coordinate 561 of JBILOA010000292.1, forward strand.
ATGCCGCCCGCCCCGGGCTGGAAAAGGCGATCGCCGACGCGCAGGCCGCGGTGGTCTACGTCGATCCGGCCACGGCCGACCCCAAGCCCCAGCCGGAGCGTCTCGAAACGGTCTGGCTCGACGACGAGTTTCCTCCGGGCGCGGCAGTGAAGAGCAGCGGCGGGCATCCGACCGCCTGGCTCACCGGCGACGCGGCCGCGGGCGTGCTCTCCGGCCAGCGGAGCCTCGAGCGGACGGCCTCCGGCATCGGCCAGGACTTCTATGAAGGCGGTGCTGCCGAGATCGTGGTGCGGCCCAACGAGGAGATCTTCGCCCACGTCTGGCTGGATCCGGCCAACCCGCCCAAGAGCGTGATGATCCAGTTCAACACCGGCGAGTGGAAGCATCGGGCGGTGTGGGGCGAGCCGAACGTGATTCCCTGGGGCGACCTCGGCAAGCCCTCGCGGCACCATGCCGGCCCGCTGCCCGAGACGGGCAAGTGGGTGCGGCTGGCGGTGCCGGCAAAGGCCATGGGACTGGAGCCCGGAACGAAGGTCAAGGGCTTTGCCCTGACGCAGTTCGACGGCCATGCTCGCTGGGATCTGGTGGGCGGCGTGAGCGTGAACGACCCGGCCGCCGATCCGACGCGGTCGCTCGCCCGCTGGTGGGCCGACCGAGTCGGCCAGGACAAGCTCGACGACGTGCCGGCGGATCTCCGCGGCCTCGTCAAGGCCGGCCCCGAGCAGACGACCAAGCCCGAGGACGTCGAGCGGATCCGCCGCCACTGGATCGCGCAGGTCTGGGCCGCCAAGCCCGAGCCGCTCGCGGCCGCGCTGACCGCGCTCGAGGCCGACGGCCGGACCAAGGCCGAGATCGAAAAGCAGATTCCGCTGACCTTCATCTTCACCGACCAGCCGAAGATGCGGGAGAGCTTCGTGATGCAGCGGGGCGCATACGACAAGCCGGGCGAGAAGGTGGAGCGGGGCACGCCCGCCTTTCTCCCGGCGCTCGCCGTGGCCGCGGGCAAGACGCCCGACCGGCTCGATCTCGCACGCTGGCTCGTGTCGCCCGCCCATCCGCTCACGCCCCGCGTGGCGGCCAACCGGCTCTGGCAGCAGTTCTTCGGCGTGGGCCTCGTGAAGACAAGCGAGGATTTCGGGCTCCAGGGCGAGCCGCCGGCCCACCCCGAACTCCTCGACTGGCTGGCCGCCGAATACCGCGAGCGCGGCTGGGATACGCGGCACATGGTGAAACTCATCGTCACCAGCCGCGCCTTCCGCCGGGCGAGCGCGGTGAAGCCCGAGCAACTCGCGGCCGATCCCGAGAACCGGCTCCTGGCCCGCGGCCCGCGGTTCCGGCTCGACGCCGAGCAGATCCGCGACAACGCGCTGGCCGTCTCCGGGCTCTTGGTGCGGGCGCTTGGCGGCCAGGGCGTGAAGCCCTACCAGCCGCCCAACATCTGGGAGCCGGTGGGTTTTGGCGGCTCGAATACCCGCTCCTACAAGCAGGATTCGGGCGAGGCCCTCTACCGCCGCACGATGTACCTGTTCGTGAAGCGAACCGCCCCGCATCCCGCGCTCGTGAACTTCGACGCTCCCAATCGGGAGCAGTTCTGCGCCCGGCGGGAGCGGAGCAACACGCCGCTGCAGTCGCTCCAGCTCATGAACGACGTGCAGCACGTCGAGGCGGCCCGGGCGCTGGCCGCGCGGGCGCTCACCGAGGGCGGTGCCGAGGATGCCGCCCGCATCGAGTGGCTGTTCCGGACGGTGCTGTCCCGCGCACCAGCAGCCGAGGAGGCGACGATCGTCGCCCAGACGCTCGCCGGCAACCGAGCCCGCTACGCGGCCGACGCCGAGGCGGCCAAGCGGGCGATCGCCCATGGCGAGTCGAAGCCGCCGGCGGGAATCGCCCCGGCCGAACTCGCCGCCTGGTCCCTCGTGGCCAACCTGATGCTCAACCTGGACGAGACGCTGACCCGCAACTGACGGGAGAGAAGCCCATGAATCCGCTCGACATCGAGGCCCGCGAGGCCTTCCGCACGGGCCTGGCCCGCCGCGCGTTCCTCGGGAACGCCGGCGTCGGTGTGGGGGCCGCGGCCCTGTCGCTGCTCGAACGGCGCGGCACGGCGGCGGCGATTGCCCCGCCCGGCTCGGCGAGCACGGGCGGCAAGGTCCATCCCGCGCTGCCGGGCTTTCCGCACCATGCCCCCAAGGCGAAGCGGGTGATCTACCTGCACATGAACGGCGCCCCTTCCCAACTCGACCTCTGGGATTACAAGCCCGGTCTGCGGGAGTATTTCGACAAGGACATCCCGCCGAGCATCCGTGGCGAGCAGCGGCTCTCGACGATGACCAGCGGCCAGAGCCGCTTTCCGGTGGCCCCCTCGAAGTTCACGTTCGAACAGCGGGGCCGGTGCGGCCGCTGGATCAGCACGGACCTCCTGCCACACACCGCGGGGATCGTGGACGAACTCGCGCTGGTCAAGAGCGTCCACACCAACGCCATCAACCACGACCCGGCCTGTACCTTCGTGATGACCGGCAGCGAGATCCCGGGCAAGGCGAGCATCGGCAGTTGGCTCACCTATGGCCTGGGCAGCGAGAACGACGATCTGCCGGCCTTCGTGGTGTTCACGCCGCAGTTCCCCTCGACGGGCAACGCCCAGGCGCTGTTTTCGCGGATGTGGGGCAGTGGCTTTTTGCCCTCGCGGTTCACCGGCGTCACGCTCCGCGGCTCGGGCGACCCCGTCCTTTACCTCGACAATCCGGCCGGGATCTCCGCGGTCGATCGGCGACGGATGCTCGACGGTCTCGGCAAGCTCAATGCCATGGGCTTCGAGCGCTACCGCGACCCCGAGATCCAGACCCGGATCGCCCAGTACGAGATGGCCTTCCGGATGCAGACGAGCGTGCCGGAACTCACCGACCTGGCCGACGAGTCGGCCGAGACGCTCGCCCTCTACGGTGACGACGTCAAGAAGCCGGGCACGTTCACCCACTCGGCCCTGATGGCCCGCCGGCTCGTGGAGCGGGGCGTGCGGGTGGTGCAGATCCTCCATCGTGGCTGGGATCAGCACGGCAACCTGCCCGGGGCGATCAAGAACCAGTGCCTCGACACCGACCGGGCCACGGCGG
>JBILOA010000293.1:0-3672 GCA_044374735.1 Pirellulales bacterium
TGCGGCGGCTCGTCGGGACATCGTCGGGCAGCGTGACCACCGTCCGCATGTCGAACACGACCTCGGCATCGGCGGCCACGAGGGTCTCGGCCAAGCCGCGGTCGCCGGCCTCGTCGTCGGTCACGAAGGTGATGCCGCAGGGCCCCGGCGGGGTCGCCGTGCCGAAGGGGCCCTGGCTTGCGACGTCCGAGAGGTCGACCGGGAGCGGCCGCGTGACGATCACCGCGCCGCGCCGCACCGGCAGCGCGCCCGTCTCGGCGAGCGCCAGGGCGCGACTCGCCTCGGCCACCGTGGCCATGTCGCGCAGGCCCGCCCCCGGGGCGTGGACGTGGGGCGCCATGAAGACGAGGCGGTCGCCGGCCGCCGCCGGCAAGCCGGCCACGAGCCCGATCTCCCGCAGCAGGTCGGGAGCGGCCGCCCCGTCGTCGAGGCTGGGCCGGAAGCGTTCGGCGATCTCGCCGGCGGCCACGAGCGTGGTGGGCACGAGGTATACGGGCCAGCGGGGGTCGATCGCGGCCACCCGGGCCGTGAGCCGGGCGTAGAAGCCGGTGAGCTCGCCGGTGCGCCAGGCGAGCCACTCCTGCCGCAGCGGCCCCTCGACGAGCCGGGCACGCTCGGCGAACCGCTCCGGTCCGGTGGCCACGTGGCTGCCGCCGATCGTCTGACTGAACCGGCCGAAGGTGACGTCGTCGAGGCCCCAGGCCACGCCCGGCAGGTGCAGCCAGCCGTCGTGCGGGAGCATCAGCGCGAGGCCCGCGATGGCCGATCCGCCGGCGAGCCGCTCAGCCGCCTCGGCGACGACCTGCTCGACCGCCGCCTGCACCCGCGGATCGAGGATGTTGTAGTGAACGCCGCCGGGGATGCGACGCGGCCGTCCCTCCGCACCGAGGCAGACGATGCCGGTCGCAGCGTCACCGACGAGTTCCGCCTCGAGCGAGGGGATCGCGGCGTTGAAGGCGAAGGCAGGCACGACCTTCAGACCCTCCCGGCCGTACATGGTGGCGATCGCACCGAGCACGTCTTTGGGCAGCGGGTCGAGACCGGCCTCGCCGGCCGCGGCGGGATCCCAGCGAGCCGCCTGACGCGTGAGCCGCGACGGCCAGATGGCGGCGCCGTCTGCGTAGACCGTGATCACGCCGCCGGCGAGGCCGCCCGCCGCGAGCGCTTCGGCCGAGTGGCGGATGCCCGTGAGGTGCGTCGTCCAGTCGGCGAACGGCCGGCCGCCCGTGGCGGCGACCCGCCCCGGCCCGCCGTGGAGCCGGTGCAGATCGGGCGCGTCGAAGACCGCGAAGCTGGCGCGACCCCGGGCTGACGTCGCCAGCGTTGCGGGCGTCGCCAGCGTTGCGGGCGTCGGTCGCGCGGCCGGCGGCAGACGCTCCGGACCGGCCAGGATTCGGACCCGGCCCACGAGCGCGGGGTGGTCGCCGGACGGGTTGGCGATCACGACCAGGGGATTGCGGGTCGTGGGCCAGAACACGAAGCGATGGGTGTCGAGGCTGTCGGTCCGCAGGTCGGTCGGAGGGATCACCGCAAAGCCGCCGGCGTGCCGCAGCTCGGTCGTGGTCGCGGTCGCATCGGGCTCGAGCACGCCGGCGACCACGGTGGCCCGCTGCAGCCGGGGGTGGTCGATCTCGACCACGTGCGGCCGGCCGGGCTGGGCGCCGGCGATGACGATGCCCTCCCACGAGGGCTCGGTCGGACGGGGAGCGGCGGGCAGCCGCAGCATCGGCCCGAGCGCGTGGGGCACGACGAGCGAGTGACCGGTGGCGAGCAGACCGCTCAGTCGCGGCACCATCGCCGAGACGCTCGGAATCGGCACCTCGGGCAGGCCGGTCATCTCCGGCAGCCGCGGCAGCGGCACCCGCGCCCGCGACAGGCTCGGCAGCGGCATCGCCGGCAGTGGAATCGTGGGCACGGACACCGCGGGCAGCCCGCGGCCGGGTAGCCGCCGGAGCCGCTCGTGGAGCTTGGGGCTCCCGGGGTCGAGTTCGTAGAGGATCGTCCATTCGGCGGTCGCGGGCCGCTCGGCGGCCGCGTCGGCCAGGGCCACGACCTGCAGCGTGCGAGTGGCGAGGGGCCGCGTCCAACGCAGGCCGCCCCGCTCGACGGCCTCGAGCGTGATCTCATAGACACCCTCGGCTTCCGGCAGCGAGAGCTCGAAGTCGACGCCGTCGAACTCGACCGGCACCCGGCCCGAGGCGAACGGGCCGCCGGCCGGCGCCGCCGCGCGGGGCGTGAGCGGTGCCGCCTGGCTGTCGATCGGCTTCTCGTTTTGCGAGCCGGTGAGCCGGAGGCGAAGTTCGAACTGCCCTTCACCGGGCTTGATCGCCAGCAGGGGATCGACGCGGAACCGGAGCACGTCGCCCGGCCGACGGACGGCGGAGTCGGCCGGCCGGCCGGTCGCCGCGGGGCCGGGTGCAAGCGTCACGCGGAGCGCGTCGCCCGGGGCCGGCTCGACCGTGAGGCGATTGCCGTCGGCGTCGAGCTGCCGCTGCACGGGGGCGGCCAGGATTTCAGAGAGCGGCAGGTCGAGCGCGGACGTGGTCTCCCCGGTGGGTCCGGGGCCGAGCCCGACGGAGAGCCGCGCCCGCTGCCAGTCGGCCACGGTGAGCTCGATCCCGTCACCGGCCAGTGGCCGGGGCTGGTGCACGGCGATACCCCCGGCGTCGTCGTGGGCGGTCGCGGCGGCATCGGGCTCGGTGCCGAGCGTCTTCCAGGAGAACGGCACCGGGGTGGCGTCGGCCGTGGGGCCCGGGCCGGCCGCGGGTGTCTTGTCGAAGAGGGCGATCCGTCCGGTCCAGGCGCGGGGGGTGCCGCCGCCCCAGCGGATCCGGATGCTGACCGGCCGCTGCTCGTCACCGGGCCGTGCCGCATCATCGGCGCGCGGCACCGCTGCGGGCAGCAGCAGCGCCGCCACGACGGCGACAGACGCGGCGAAGCGCGGGCAGGATGGCATGGCAAAGAGCGATCGCGAGCCCTTCCCGGGCCAGGGAAGGGGGGCGGATGGTAGCGACCGCCGGACGCGACGGCAAAGCGTGTTTGGGCCGCGAAACGCTCGGCGACGAGCCCGCCGGGGCCGGTCGGACGGCCGCTACATGCCGCTCAGGGCCTGTGCCGAGAGCGGCGTGGTCCAGGCCGTGCGGCGGTCGGACACGGCGAGGGCGGCCACCGCGGCGAGTTCCTCGGCCACCCCGGAGCCACGGTCGGCCACGTCGCAAGCCTCGAAATAGTCGTCGGGTTTGGCGTAGAGCACCGGCTTGTCGGCGGCCACGGTCGGCAGTACGAGATGCCAGGCCGTGGTGGCCAGCGCGACGCCGTGGTTCGTCACCGCCAGTACACGGTCACGGGGTGAGAGCCGCCACTCGTCGAGCAGCGGCACGAGGCTGCGACCGTGGCGGGGATCGTCTCCTCCGGTCCGGGTGCCGCCGACGAGTTCGACGAGGGTCGTTCCCAGGTCGGCTGCCATCCGCTCGTGGTGATCGACGAGCACGGCCGGCATCTGGACGAGTTCGCCGAAGGGGGCGAGCGGCAGCGGTCCGATCACCCCATGGAGCCCGAGGGGCATGCCCCGGACACCGGCCACGAGCATCGTCCACGCTGCGTCCGGCCGATCGGCGCGCACGGCGTCCACCAGGCGTCCGAGGCAGTGATCGAGCAGCGTCACCTGGCCCG
>JBILOA010000294.1:0-3659 GCA_044374735.1 Pirellulales bacterium
CCGGGGATCATCGGTTAGACTCGCCGGCTGACGACGCCTCTCGACACACAACCGCCGCATGCTGCCGCTGTTTGCCCAAGGCGACCTGCCGACGCTCTCGCTCGATCCTGGTACGGTCCGGCTACTGGCCTGGGCGATCGGCGGGTACGTGCTCTTTCTGCTGGCGATCAGCATCTACGCCACGGGTGAGGTCAAGGACGAGGCCGACTACGTCGTCGCCGGCCGGCGGCTGCCGCTGTTCCTGGCCTGGGGCACCCTGATCGCGACGTGGTTCGGCGCGGCGGCGATGTTCGCCGCGGCGGGGGCGGCCCGCGAGGAGGGCCTCTTGGGCGTGGTGCTCGACCCCTTCGCCTGCGCCGGCACGCTCGTGCTGGCGGGCGTCTTCTTCGCCCGGCCGCTGTGGAAGATGGAGCTCTTCACCATGGCCGACTTCTACCGGGTGAAGTACGGCAAGGCCGCCGAGATCGTGGGGGCCTGCATCCAGGTGCCGAGCTACTTCTCCTGGATCGCCCTGCAATACCTCGCGCTCGCCAAGATTCTCGAACTCTACTTCGAGATCCCGATGGTCGGCGGCATCCTGGCCGTGGCCGTCGTCACCCTCGCCTACACGCTGATCGGCGGCATGTGGTCGGTGACGCTCACCGACACGGTCCAGATCGTGATCGGACTGGCCGGCCTCGTCGTGCTCGTGGTCGCCACGCTCTCCGATGCCCGGCTCGGCGATGGCGACCCGTTCCGCGGACTGTCCGTCGTGTACGCCAGCGTGGCGAAGACCCATCCCGACCACCTCCGGCTCGTGCCGGCCGAGGCCAGCCTGGCCGCGATCCTGCCCTGGCTGGCGGCCTGGGCGACCGGGCTGTTCGGCAACATTCCGGGACAGGACCTCCAGCAGCGGGTGTTCGCCTCGAAGAGCCCGAACACCGCGATGCACGCCTGCATCCTCGCCGGGGTGCTGTATTTCGTGTTCGGCATGATCCCCGTGACACTCGGCCTGGCCTCGCTGGTCACGCACCCGGAGGGCGCACTCGACCCGGTCGGCTTCCTGGCCGGCGAATATCTCTCCCCGGCGATGCTCGTGGTGTTCGTGATCGCCGTGATGTCGATGGTGGTCTCCACCGCAACCAGCGCCGTGCTCGCCCCGGCCACGATCCTCGGCCACAACTTGCTCGCACGGCTGCCGGCGCTGAAGGGCAACGGCCTGCTGCGCGACCGGCTCTGCGTGGTGCTCGTCTCGCTCGGCGGCGTGGCGATGGCGCTCTGCGGCAAGTCGCTGATGCAGCTGCTCGACGTGGCGCTCTCGATCCAACTGGTGGCCCTGTTCGTGCCGGTGCTGATGGGCATCTATGGCAAACCACGGGGAGTTCTCCCGGCGCTGCTCTCGATGCTCATGGGATTCACCGCCTGGCTGCTGGCCTTCACGGTCGAGCACCTCGACGGCCGGCTGCCGGAGGCGATCTCGACGGCCGTGACGACCGTGCCGAGCGACTTCTGGGGCCTGGGCTTCTCGATCGTCGGCTACGCGATCGGTCAGGCGCTCTCGCCACCTCGCGTCGAGACCGCGGCCTGAGCGGCCGGGCTGAGCCTCAGAGCGGCCCTCAACGCAGTTGGCGGATCAGGCTGCCGAGATCGTCGTGCACGTCCTCGGGCGCGAGCACCACGAGCCCATGGCCGTTGGCGAAGTACGTGATCCTGCCCTGACCGCCGTTGGCCTCCCACGTCTCCGGCCGCACCGTCGCCTGGATCAGGTCGATCAGCGCCTGGGCCTCGGCCGCGCGGCCGCCCGCGGCGCCTGGGGAGGCGACCGCCACCCCTGATCGAACCGCCACCGGTCCGACCCGGGCAGCCTCGCCGCCGAGCGACCGCTGCACCCGTGCGAGCCTGCCGGCAACCCGCCGCTGGATCGCCTGCAGGGCGGGGCTCGCGGGAAGGCGAGGATCCTGCACGGTTCGCTCGTGAAGCGCGAGCAGCTCGTGGACGGCCGCCTGCCGCTCGGCAAACCCGGTCGCCGTCGATTCCCGCGCGAGCACCGTCCGCACGTCCCGTTGGATCATCACCAGCTCGTGTGGCGGGACCTCCGCACGACCAACCGCAGACGCCGCGGCGGTCACCCCGGCGACGATCAGCATCGTCGCCCACACGCCCCTGGAACCCATTCCGGTCATCCTCGATCCTTTCGTCGAATCGGCTCACCGACGTGGCGGTGTCCGGCGAAGCCAGCCGCCGCGCTGCGCTGGAAGCTGTGCGACCGGCTCACGCGCGCGAGCCGGCGCGGTGCGGCTCAGGCCCGGCCTGGGCTCCTCCGTGTCGCCTCCTCGCAGCAACGCCTCGTCCATCGCCCGAAAATCGTGGACGTAGACCCGCGCTGTCGTGCTCGAGGCTCCAGCCCCTCCGGCACGGGCTGAGCCGAGGGGAGTCGGGCCGGCGATGTCCCGGCCCTGAAAGCCACCTCTGGTCCCGCCGAGAAACGCACCACCACGATCCGGCACGAGCACCGTGGTGGGCGCCGCGAACTGCTGAAACGCGGGCTGCTGGACGACCACCTGCTGTGCCGCGCACGGTCGGACAGACCCCACCAGGGCAACGGCCAGCACCAGCCCAACCGCACCGCAATGCACCATGGCATCCTCCGTCGAACGCGGTCACTTCCCCTCGGCGGCCCACCGCTTCATGGTGGCGATGTTGGCCTCGACCTCGGGATTCCCCTTGCCAACGTACACCTGCATGTCACTCTCGTACATCGCTTCCGGCTCGGGGCCCCGGTCGCCCGTCTGGGCCATCCAGCGGTCGAGGCGGTCGCGGAGGGTGACGAGCGAGGCCGCATGGGCCGGATCGGCCGCCAGGTTTTCCAGCTGCCAGCGGTCCTCTCGCCAGCGGTACAGCTCCTCGGCCGGACGCGTGGGCGAAAACAGGAGCCGCTCCGTGGCCGGATCGAGGCTGCCTGCGGCGTGCAGGTTTCGCAGCGCCACGAGCGTGGGCTTGGCGTCCTTATAGGCGTTGGGCTGGAGCATCGGGCGGGCTGGATGGAAGTTGCGGATGTAGAGCCAGTCGGCCGTGCGCACGCTCCGAATCCGGTCCACCGTCTCGTCGCAGCGGTCGCGGGCGGCGAACACGGCCTCGCGGGTCACGTAGCCCTTCGCGAACACGTCGCGGCCCTGCATGGCGGCCGGGATCGGCAAGCCGGCCGCGGCCAGCGAGAGCGCGGGCATGTCGATGTGCTCGACGAGATCCTCGCGGACCGCGCCCCGCGGAATCCCGGGGCCGCGCACCACGAACGGCACGTGCGTGCCCTCGTCGTAGAGAAACTGCTTGGAGCGTGCGTGACTGATGCCGTGGTCGGTCAGGAAGATCACGAGGGTTTCGTCGAGGATGCCCTCACGCTCGAGCCGGGCGATCACGCGGCCCACGTGGGCGTCAGTGAGCCGCACCGCATCGAGGTACGCCGCCCGGTCGGCCAGGAGCACGGGGTCGCGGGGCAGGTAGGGAGGCAGCGTCACCCCGGCCGGGTCGGTCGCCGCGCCGAAGGCCGCGGTGGCCTCCTGCCGCACCCGCGCGAGGCCTCCGGGCCCATCGCGGAGCTTGCCGCCGGGAAGCTGCACCTGCATGAAGAACGGCTGCCCGGGCCTACGGCCGGCCCAGTCCTCGCCGTCATAGATCGCGGG
>JBILOA010000295.1:0-3658 GCA_044374735.1 Pirellulales bacterium
CCACCCGCTTCGAGCGAACCTCGACGGCCGGCTTGATGTTCTCGATCGCACGGTTGAAGATTTCGATCGGCTCGACGTCGGTGATCTTCTTGGAGACGATCTCCATCGCCCGGTAGAAGACGCCCTGGGCGACGCTCTTCTTGCCGTCTTCCATCAGGCAGTTGATGAACTTGCTGGCCAGCAGCGAGCCGAACTGCGGGTCGGGGCGGAGGTGCGAACGGCTGGCTGTGATGCTTCCCATGGTCGTGGTCTTTCTGGCTTAACCCTTCTTGGCGCCGTAGAGGCTGCGGGACTGCTTGCGGCCCGAGACACCCAGCGTGTCGAGCGCACCGCGAATGATGTGGTAGCGGACGCCCGGCAGGTCGCGAACACGGCCGCCGCGGATCAGGACGATCGAGTGCTCCTGCAGGTTGTGACCCTCGCCCGGGATGTAGACGGTCACTTCCTTCTTATTGGAGAGCCGCACGCGGGCGATCTTCCGCAGCGCCGAGTTGGGCTTCTTCGGCGTCATCGTCCGCACCTGGAGGCAGACGCCCCGCTTCTGCGGGCACTTGTCGAGCACCGGCGACTTGGAGAACTTCCGCTTGGGGCGGCGACTGTGGCGGATGAGTTGACTGATCGTGGGCATGCGGAAACGCTTTCGGGGAGACCTTTTCGGGGAGCCCCAGAGAATAACCGAAGGGATGGGCCGACGGAAGCGGGGGGCTCAAGACGGCTCCGGAGCGAAAATCTCGCCGCGTCCCCCGGCGATCGCGTCGCCGTGCCACTGGCGGAAACGGGCCGGCGGCGGCGTGGCCGGCCGAAAGCCTGCCCGCCGAAGTCCGGCCAGTTGGAGGCCGACGAACGCGGGCACCCAGGCCCGCCCCCGGTGAAACGTGGCCGGAATCGCGGGCTGATCGCTCAGGGCCACGAGCGACCCGCGGCGCATGCCGAGCCCGGGATGGGGACCGACGCGGCCGGCCACGAGCACCGTGCCCGCCCGCATCTCGAACGCCACCGCCGCGCCGCAGTCGCCGCCCACGGCCACGATTCCGCGCCGCATCCGCTGGCCCGCCAGGCGGCCCACGTCGCCCACGACCACGACCATGCCGCCGCGGAGCCCGTGATCGCTTCCCGGCAGGGCCCCCGCCACGTTGTCGCCGGCCGAGCCCTCGATCACCACCTCGCCCCCGCTCATCTCGGCGGCCAGCCAATCGCCGGCATCGCCGGCCACCTCGAGCCGGCCGCCCGTCATGCCTTCGCCGGCGTGACGACCGACGCTGCCCGCGACGCGGATCGTGCCGGAGGCCATGCCGGCGCCGATGAAGTGGACCCGGCTGAAATCGCCCCGGCACTCGACCACGCCGTCAGCGGCGTCACCGGCTACGGAAAACAGTTCACCCAACGCGGCGGGCCGCTCGTCGGCCGTGATCGGCAGCCGCTTCACCGCCTCGAGCGACAGTTCCGCGAGCCGGTCGGGCGTGATACCCGCGAGGCTGATCGCGAGCGGCCCGCCCGCGGCGGGATCGGTGGCTGGAGTCAGGACGAGCGGCATAGAGATCGTCGCAGGCAGGTGGCAGATTGCCGCTTCAGTCTGCCAGTTGAGCCCGAATTCCGCGAGGGGTTGCCGATGCCAATCGAGCCGGCCTTGTCAGCGAGCGCAGGCAGGATGCCGAAGCGAAGCTGGCATGGAGCGACCGGAGGGCAGGATGCCCGCAGGGAGCGTCCGGCGAGATGGCATCGGCAACCCCGAGCCGCGCAGCCAACGACGCCGGGAGCGTCCGGCGAGATGGCATCGGCAACCCCGAGCCGCGCAGCCAACGACGCCGGGAGTGTCCGGCGAGATGGCATGGGCAACCCCGAGCCGCGTGGCGTTACGTCAGCACCGGCACCTTCCGGGACGCGCTCGTGGGCGACTTGGCCAGTTCGACGGTCAAGACGCCCTTGTCGTACCGGGCCGTCACCTTCGCGGGATCGACCGACTCCGGCAGCGGGATCGAACGGGTGAAGCTGCCATGGCTGCTTTCCCGGTGGGTCCAGCCGTTGCCCGTCTCCTGCGTGGCCGACTTCTTCTCGCCCGCGATCACGAGCCGGTCTTCCGACACGCTCACGTCGACGTCCTTGGGGTCGATGCCCGGCAGCTCCGCGCGGATGCGGATGCCTGTGTCGGTCTCCGCCATGTCGACCGCCGGCAGCCACTGTCCCGGCTCGACGGTGTCGAACCACGACGGCGCCGCCAACGGCCGGCTGAAGAAGCCCTCGACCAGCCGGTTCATCTCGTTGCGGAAATCGGCCAAGGTCGTCAGACCGGGCTCCATGCCCGCAGACCGCTTCGTGCGAAAAGGAATCAGACTCATCGCATGCCTCCTCTTCTCGACTTCGGGGAAAGAAACCAAACCACACGGTTGCAGGCCGCCGGGCGGACGGCCGGGTCGCTTCAGCCGGCGCGGACCTCGACCTTCCTGGGCCGCACCGCCGCCAGCCGCGGCACGCGCACCGTCAGCACGCCCCGGGCGTAGTCGGCCGTGATCTGCGAGGCGTCGAAGCCCTCGCCCAGCCGGAAGCTTCGCCGGTAGTTGCCGATTCCATACTCCTGGCGGATCGGCCGGCCCGGCTGCTCGCGGGGCGGCACGGTGGCGTGCATCGTGAGCACGCCGTCCTCGAACGTGACCTCGATCCCGGCGGCGGTCGCGCCGGGGATGTCGGCGATCAGGCTCACCTCGCCCCCCGCGTCGCGGATGTCGACGTTGGGTTGGAAGGTGAGGGCCGCCGGCTGCTCGGTGGCCTCCGCCTCCGGGGCGGACGACTGGTCGATGACTGCTTGCGGGTTCATGGTGAAGCTCCTGGTTGCGTTGGTGTGCCTCGACACGAGGCGGGTGATGCGTGGGGAAGCGGGACGGGGCGGATCAGGCCGACCGGACCTCGACGCGGTGGGGTTTCGCCTCGGCCGCCTTGGGGCAGGTGATCGACAACACGCCGTCGACGAGGCGGGCCTCGACGCCCGCGGGATCGACCGCCACGGGCAGCGAAATCCGCCGCTCGAAGCTGCCGGTGCCCCGCTCGCGGCGGTGCCAGACGACCTGCTCAGCGGCCGGGTTGCCGTTGCCGGCGGGCTTGCCTTCCGCCTGGGGCCGGCCGCCCCGCAGCGACAGTTCCGCGGCGGTCACGGCGATCTCGACGTCGCCCGCCTCGAGCCCCGGCAGCTCGGCCTCGACGGTGATGGCGTCGGCCGTCTCGCGGACGTTGACTGCGGGAAAGACACCTTCCGGCCGCACGCCCCAGCCGTGCAGTGGCGGCGCGGTGGTCAGCGAGGTCCAAAGCCTGTCGAACTCGTCGCGCAACTCCTCGAACGGGAGCGCGAAGCCAGCGCGGAACGTGGTCATGCGAATGCCTCCTTCGAACTGGTGACGTGCTGATGAACTGGTCGGGCGCAACCGTTCCCTGCACCACCCCGGAGCGTCATTCCTGACCCCGCCATCGTCTGCGCGGTCGGCGGAATGATTCGCGGCGCTGACGCCGGAAAGCAAGTGCTCTCGACCGGCGGTGAGAAAACGCAACTGCCGTGCCGAAGTCGCGTGGACGTCCGAACACCGGCGTCGAGGCCGGCGGAGCGGCCGAGAAACCGGGGCGGCGCGGGCCCGCCTCGGCAGACCTGGCGGATCGCACGGGTGGTGTCGAC
>JBILOA010000296.1:0-3657 GCA_044374735.1 Pirellulales bacterium
CGCCCACGGCGATGTAGACCAGGCCGTCGTAGACGACCGGCGTGCCGATGATGTGGTTGCGGTCGGCGCGGCCACCGAGCGAATACTTCGAGACCTTCGGGTTGCAGTCGAACTTCCAGAGGAGTTTCGCCTTGCCATCCTCGCCGCGGGCGTCGAAGGAATAGACCCAGCCGTCGCCGCCGCCGAAGATCGCCTGCGGCACGCCGTCGATCTCGGCGAAGGCCGGGCTCGACCACTGGCCGTGGAGCACGTTCGCGCCGGGGGAGCCGTCGGCCCAGAGCAGCTTGCCGTCCCGCTTGTCGACGCAGAGGAAGCTCGGGGCGGAGAAGTTGGGGAGGTTGATGTGCCCTTCGTCCACGCCGTTGCCGGTGATCACGAACAGCCAGTCGCCGTGGCCCGTGACGCTGCAGGAGCACATGTTGTGCTGCGAGACGCCCAGCTGCTTCATCATGTCGAGCACCCAGACCACGTCGGCCTCATCGTCGGCCACGACCTTCTCGCCGCTGTAGGGACCATCGTTCTCACCGTCGCGGAAGCCCTCGGTGTCGAGACACTTCACCTCGCCGCGGCTGGTCACGTACCAGAGTCGGTCCCCTTCGACCATCGGTGCGCAGCAGATTCCCTGGAGCGGCCAGTCGTGGACGCGGCCCGTGGGCAGCTTCTCGCTCGAGTCTTGCCAGAGGAACGAGCCGTCCTTCACGTCGAAGGCCAGGAGGCAGCCCAGATCGGTCGCGGGGGGATACCGCTTCAGCCAGCCCTTGCCGTTGTTGCTTCCCACGTAGACCTTGCCGCCGGCCACGACCGGGTTGCCGTAGGACTGGCTCCCCAGCGGGGCCACCCAGGCCACGTTTTGGCTCGACTCACTCTTCCAGGCCCCCGTGTCGTAGTCGAACTCGCCCGGCGCCCACTCCACCGGCAGGTTCGTGGCCTGGGGCGTGTTGTTGCGCTGGGGCGAGCCACCCCACTGGTTCCAGTCGGCGGCGGCCAGCGGGCCAGCCAGGCCGAGGAGCAGGGCAAAGGATGCAGCGCGCACGGGCAGGGTCATTTCACGGCCTCCACGGAGACGTTGTCGATGAAGATTTCGGAATCCTTCGAGTTGCCGAAGAAGCCGGGGCTGCCCTGGAGGTTGC
Source organism: Pirellulales bacterium (assembly GCA_044374735.1). Taxonomy (GTDB): domain Bacteria; phylum Planctomycetota; class Planctomycetia; order Pirellulales; family UBA1268; genus QWPN01. The sequence goes on from JBILOA010000296.1 coordinate 1,131, forward strand.
CGGCCTCGTGGACCGCTTCGATCGTCCAGGCCTCCGGCTCGGGCTCGCCCCGTGGCCAGACCTTGCCCCGCAGCACCGCCGCACCGTCCCGCGTGCGGGCCTCGAACTTCATGGTGTACCAGCGGCCCGCTTCCCAGGGAAATGGAAGGGTCTTCGAGAAGTGCGTGGCCACCTGCGGCGGCCAGGAACGGAGCTGCAGCTGCTGCGCCGCGCCCATCAGATCGAGGGTGTACCGCTGGGCGATCAGCCCCATGTCGGGCATCCGCGCCTTTTCCAAAGCCGCCGCCGTGCCGAAGGCCTTCGTGAACGCGTCGGCATCACTGCCGGTCGTGGGCGTGGCCGGGTCGCCGGGCGCCCCCACGCCGCTCTCCGCGGCCCGCAGGTCGGCCTGGATGGAATAGTCGTGGAGCCCGATCGGCCCGATCCAGCCCTGGCTCCGCGTCCCCTTGGGGATCGTGGTCACCTTCACGAGGCACTGCGAGCCGTCCACCTCGCGGACCGCGTGACGATACCGCATCCCGATCCAGGGCAGCGGTGGCTCGCCCTTCATCAGGCCGGTCTTGGGATCGGCGGCGAGCGGGATCTCCTCGAAGTCGAACCTCCAGGGGAGCGGCGGCATCGAGCGAATCCGGGCCTTGCCCTCGAGATCGCCCACCTTCGCCGTCACGATCGCCCCGGCAGGGGTGTCCGCCGGCGCGGTGTAGCGGCCGTCGGCGGCGATGCTGCCGACCGTCGCGGAAAACTCGGCCGGCGATTCCTTCACGAACCGGCCGGCGGCGTCGTAGAGCCGCACCTTCAGCGGCAGCGTCTCACCGGCCGCGATCTGGGCCTCGGCGGGCACCAGTTGCACCCAGGCCGGCTCGCCGGCCTGCCCCTGCGTGGCTGCCGACACCTCCGCGACCCGCGTGGCCCGGGGTTGCGACGCGACCGGTGCGGCTTCCTTCGCGCCCAAGCAAAAAATCCGGGCGCCGGTCACGAGGTAGAGGAGCCCGTCGGCCGCGATCGGCGAGGCCGTGATCTCGTCCTCCTCGTCGAGCCGCATCCGATGGGCGAACTTGAAGCCGTCGCGGGTCGGCTCGAGCACGTGGAAGCCGCTCGTCGAGCAGACGTAGAGCTTGCCGTCGGCCACCAGCGGGCTGCCGCGGACGATCGTGCCCAGGAGCTTCTGTGGCCGGCCGGCGGGCGCCCCCGTCGCCTGGTCGAAGACATGGACCTTGGCGCCGTCCTCGACGAACCAGACCCGGCCGTCGAGCACGACCGGCATCGAGCGGCCGTCCATCACGCCCTTCTTCTGCCAGATCGCGCTCGTGGCGGGGATCGGCCCCGTGCCCATCCCCTTGAACGCCGTCGCCGAGCCCATCGAGGTGTTGTCGAGGTTCTCCTCCGACTGCGAGATGTAGACCGTGTCGCCGGTCACCAGGGGCGGCGTGTTGATGCCGCGACGGGAGAGGCTGAAGTTCCAGACGGCCTTCCCGGTCCGCGGCTGGAAGTTCCAGACGCTCCCGTCACTCGAGCCGAACACCAGCGCAGCCTGCCCGTCGAGTACGGCCAGCGACGGCGTGCTGTAGGTCGTGTCCTCGGGGAGTTCCTTGGTGCCGTTCATCCAGCGGACCTCGCCGGTGGCCTTGTCCATGCCCAGGAAGCGGTGCGCCGGGCGGGCGGTGTCGCCCCAGCCCGTGACGACGGCGCTGGCGATCACGAGATCCTCGAACACCACCGGCACGTTCGTGCGACCGCCATAGGTCGAGAGAAACCCGAACTCCTCGTGCAGGCTTCGCTGCCACTTGGTCTTGCCGGTCGCGGCGTCGATCGCGGTGAACACACCGCAGACGCCGTGGGCGAACACGGTGTCGCTTGCCGGATCGGCCACCACCGACGACCAACCGACCCGCTCGGCCGGCACGTCGGAGAGGTAGACGTTGAACACGTTCTCCCACAGCTTCTTGCCGGTGCGGGCGTCGAGGCAGATCACCTTCTCCGCCTCCTCGGCCGTGTCGGGCTTGTGCCGCACGAGCGTGTACAGCCGCCCCCCCATGATCACGGGCGTGGAGATGCCCCCCTCATCGTGCTTCCAGAGCACGTTCTCGCCGCTCTCGGGGTCGAACGACGTGACGAGCGGCGGGCCTGCATAGTGCCTGTCCTGCATCGGCCCCCGCCAGTCGGGCCAATCGGCGGCGCGGGCGTGGACGCCTCCAAGGAGGCCAAGCAAGCCGAGCAGCGAGCACAGCATCAGGCCCGCTCGGGGTCGCCCATGCCATCTCGCCGGACGCTTCCTCCGGGCATCCTGCCCTCCGGTCGCTCGGAGGAAACCTCGCTCCGCAATCCTTGCTGCGCTCGGTTTCCTACGCCGCTCGATCGGCACGGGCAACCCCTCGCTCGCGTTGTGGGTTTCGGCGTTTCGCATCATGTTCACTCCGTGATCCCTTCCTTCTTGAGGTCCGCCGGCAGTTGCGGGTCGACGATGCCGCGGGAGCCGCGGCCCTCCTCGAGCCGGCTGGCCACGTCGTTCTTGATGCTCTCGACATCG
>JBILOA010000297.1:0-3654 GCA_044374735.1 Pirellulales bacterium
GCGACCGGGAGACCCGATCATCGCCCGCGTGGCCACCGAACTCGTCGCGCTGCTCGAGGGAGGGGCCGCCGCTCCCGGCAGTGAAGGCCCGCCCGACCCCGATGTCGTCCGCCGCGCGATCCACATGCTCCATGCCCTCGTGACTGCGGCCGACGGCGAGGCCAGCGACGACCGGCCGCCCACGGCCTCTGCCGGCGCCCAGCGGGCCGCCGCCGCGCCGGCCGTGCTGCCTGCCGAGGAGACCGCCCCATGAAACTCCTGTCGGTCGTCGTGGAGAACTACCGCATCCTCAAGCATGCCGGCGTCGTCTTCGATCCGTCGCGCACGGTCGTGGGCGGCAATCAGGAGTTCGGCAAGAGCACGCTCGTGGAGGCGATCCACAACGCCTTCTTCCTGAAGTGCCGCGGGGCCGGCGCGCCCCACAAGGCGATGCGCTCCGACCTCCACGCGGGCCACCCCACCGTCACGCTCGGCTTCGAAACCGGCGGCCGGAAGTACACGATCAAGAAGACCTTCGCGGCGACCGCCGCCGCGGCCTCCACGATCCTGTCCGACGAAGGCCCCACCGCCGGCTCGAGCGGCCCGGCCGGGGGCGGCCGCACCCTTCAGGGCGACGAGGCGGAGACCCGAATCCACGAACTCTTGCGCGCGGAAAATCTCGGCAGCCGGGTGGCCGACAGCCGCCTCAAGATGCAGTGGGCTCATCTCTGGGTCTGGCAGGGCACCTCGGGATCCGACCCCGTCGCCCCGGCCAACGCCGAGAAGCCCGCGGAGCAGCTCCGCGACCGGCTCGGCCGACTCGGGGGGGGCGGCGTGCTCGAGTCGTCGCTCGACGCGCGGGCCGGCCGCGAGATCGACGCCGGTCACGCGACCATCTATCGCAACGACGGCGGCATCAAGGCGGGCTCCGGCCTCGCCCGGGCCGGCGAGGAGAGTCAGCAGGCCGACGCAGCCTTCGCCACCGCCACCGCGCTCGTGGAGATGCTCGACGCCGCCGTGGAGACGATCGCCTCGGCCGACCGCACGATCAGCACCGCCGAGACGAACCTCGCAGCCCACACCGTCGAGCTCACCGACGTGATCGCCAAGCTGCGCGAGGTCGGTGACCTGCGCATCCGCCTCGCCGAGGAGCAGGCCGACGCCCGCGAGGCCAAGGCCGCCCACGACGAAATCCTCACGGCCGACGCCGAGATCAAGGACTGCACGGCTCAGCTCACCACACTCGAGCAGTCGATCGAACCGGCCACCACCCGGCTGACCGAGCTCGCCACGGCCGAGGCGGCGGCCTCGGCTGCCCTGACCACGGCCTTCGACGAGGTGGATTCCGCCAGCACCCGCCAGCAGGAGGCAGCCACGGCCGTGGCTCTTCTCGAGTTGTGCGAGCAGCGGGCCCGACTGACCGTCGAGCGACTCGGGCTCGGTGGTCGCTGCGACCGGATCGCCGCCCTGCGCGAGAAGCTCGCCGCACTCGCCACCGAGCAGAAGCAACTCCCCGCGCTGACCGCCGACGACGTTTCCCGGTTCGACAAGCTCGAGCGGGCCCGTGACGCCGCCGCCGCGACGCTCGAGGCGATCGCGACCAAGGTGGAACTCACCGCCGGCCCCGGTCGGGCCCGCCTCGCCGGTGAGCCGCTGGCCGCGGGCGTGGCCGTGACCATCACGGCCGAGAGCGAACTCGTGGTGGGCCCGCCCGGAAGCGAGACCGTGTTCACGATCGCTCCCGGTGGCGGCCGGTCACTCGCCGAGGCGACGCGAGCCAGCCAGACGGCCGACCGCGAGCTCGCCGCGGCCTTGGCGAGCCTCACCATCGAGTCGGTCGCGAAGGCCCGACACGCCCTCGGCCGACTGCAGGCCATTCAGGCCGAGGCCGTCGCCCAGCAGGGCGCCATCGACGGCCTCGGTGGCGACGCCGCTCGCCGCGACCTCGACGCCCTCGTCACCAAGATCGGCAGCGTGGAAGCCGAGATCCGCCGCCGCGCTCCCGCCGGCTTCGACCTGGATGCCGAGTTCCCCCTCGCGGCCGGCGCCCACGCTGTCGGCATCGAGGCAGCCATGCGGCAGGCCGAGGCCGCCAAAGCCGCCATCCACACCAAACTCGTCGCCGCCCACGCCGCCCGGGAGGCCGCCTCCTCCACCGCCGCCCGGGCCAGTGCCGCCGCCACCGCGGCCCGGAAGCGGCACGACGAGACCACGGCCACCCGCCGGCAGGTGGCCGATTCCATCCAGGCGACCCGCAGCGCCGTCGACTCGCTGAAGGCCCGCCGAGACCTGCTCGTCGAGCGGTTCGGCGCCGACCGGGCCGCCGCGATCCACGAGCGGGCCGAACGGGCCCTCGGCGCCGCCACGGCCGCCAAGGCCACGCAAGACAAGCTCGTCGCGCTCGCCCCCGACCTGCTCGCCCGGGAACAGAACCGGCTCGAGCGGGCGATCGCCAACCTCCGCTCGCAGCGGCAGGATGCGGAGACCGCGCGGCAAGTGGCCCGCGAGAAGCTCCGGCGCGAGGGCACCGCTGACCCGCGTGACGACGTGGCGCGGGCGGCCGTGCGGCGCCGGCTCGCGGCCGCCAAACTGGCCAATGCCCGCCGGGAGGCCGAGGCCACGAAGCTCCTGGCCGGGCTGTTCGCGGCCAAGAAGCGGGATGTCGAGACGCAGTTCGTCGCCCCGCTCTCCAGCCGGGTGGCCGACTATCTGCGGACGATTCTCGGGCCGGATACGGCGGTCGACATCGGCTACTCCGGCAACGCGTTCGGCAGCCTCACCGTGGCCCGTGGCGAGCTGGGCAACGTGACCTGGGATTTTTCCAGCCTCAGTGGCGGCACGCGGGAGCAGGTGGGCGCCGCCTTCCGGCTGGCGATGGCGGAGATCCTGGCCGAGGGCCACGACGGCACGCTGCCGATCATCTTCGACGATGCCTTCACCAACGCCGATGCCGACCGGCGGCAGAAACTCCAGCGACTGCTGGACCTGGCCGCCGACCGAGGCCTGCAGGTGATCGTGTTTTCCTGCACTCCCGAAGACTATGCGGGCCTGGGCGCCCGCCAGGTGTTGCTGCCGCGCCCGGTCAAGACTGATATCGCCGATGGGCCGCCCGGATCGAGTTGACCTGCCGGTCATTCTCCGGCGCGTCGCGGCCCGCCTTCAGGGTGCCCTGTCGGGCAGCCTTGATCCGTGCGAGTGCCGCATCGGGAGCGTGGCCTCGTGAGACGTGCCAGATGCCCACGACCGTTCCCGTCCGGCCGATCCCGCCCCAGCAGTGGATGTACACCTTGTCGCCCGTCGCGAGGGCCTGGGAGATGTCGACGAGTATGCGATCGTAGTGTTCGGATGTCGTCACCCCCTGGTCGGGGATCGGGTGCGGGAGTCTCCGCAGGTCGATCCCACGCTCGCGGGCGATCGCGGCCAGGTCCGCCGCATAGGGCGTCAGCCAGTCGTTGTCATCCGTGAGATCGATGATGGTGCCGATGCCCGCAGCCGCCAGGAGGGAGAGCTTCCGCCGCGTGGCGACGGGATCGTTCCGGTGCCCTGGATACTCCCCGGCGAGCACCCGCCCCTCGGCATCGGCCCACCAGCCGTGAAGATCGAGATCGTGCTCCCACAGGAGCCGCTCGCCCAGCGCAGCCCGGTGCAGGGCGTCGGCGAGTGACTCGATCCGCG
>JBILOA010000298.1:0-3645 GCA_044374735.1 Pirellulales bacterium
ATCCCGGCTTCTGGCAGTGCATGGACACGCTGCGTGACAAGCGGCTGCTCGAGAAGCTCTGGCAGTCGGGCGAGGCCCCCTGGGCACCGGCCAACGCCGGGCCGACGGTTCGCCTCAAGGTCGCCTGACAACGCGGAGAGTCGTTCGATGTGGCAGAACCGTCGCGTGCTCGTCACCGGTCACACCGGATTCAAGGGAGGCTGGCTCTCCCTCTGGCTGGCCGCGCGCGGAGCCCACGTGCACGGCTTCGCCCTCGATCCGCCGACCACGCCGAGCTTCCACGAGGCCTGCGGCGTCGCCGGCATCGTCGCCGACGACCGCCGGGGCGATCTCCGCGACCCCGCCGCCCTCGATGACTGCCTGGCCGCCGCCCGGCCCGAGGTGGTCTTCCATCTGGCCGCGCAGCCGCTGGTCCGCCGTTCCTACCGCGAGCCGCTCGAGACCTTCGACGCCAACGTCATGGGCACGGCACGCCTGCTCGAGGCGGCCCGCCGCTGCGACGCGGTGCGGGCGGTGGTCGTGGTCACCACCGACAAGGTCTACGACAACCGGGAGTGGGACTGGGCCTACCGCGAAACCGAGCCGCTCGGGGGCGCCGATCCCTATTCCGCGAGCAAGGCCTGCGCGGAGCTCGTCTGCGAGAGCTACCGCCGGTCCTTCCTGGCCGCGGGCGGCATCCGGCTGGCCACGGCCCGGGCCGGCAACGTGATCGGCGGCGGCGACTGGGCGGCCGACCGGCTGGTGCCCGACTTCCTGCGGGCGGTCACGGCAGGAGAGCCGCTCGCCATCCGCGCGCCGCGGTCCGTCCGCCCGTGGCAGCACGTGCTCGAGCCGCTGGCAGGCTACCTGCTGCTGGCTGAGCGGCTGCTCGAGAGCGACCGCTTCGCCGAGGCCTGGAACTTCGGCCCCGCCGAGGACGACGCCCGGCCGGTGGGCGATGTGGTCGATGAGCTCTGCCGGCTCGTGCCCGGGGCCCGGTGGCACCGCGATGGCGCCGACCATCCGCACGAAGCCGGCATGCTGCGGCTCGACAGCACCAAGGCCCGCCAACGACTCGGCTGGCGGCCGCGCTGGGGTCTGGAGGAGGCGCTCGCCCGCACGATCGACTGGCACCGCGCCTGGCAGGGGGGCGCTGACATGGCCGCCGTGTCGCTTGCACAGATCCAGGCCTTCGAGACGGCGGCGGCCGCCGCGAGGAGGGAGGCGGCATGAACGACCGGTTCACGATCCGACCCACCCCCCTCGCCGGCTTCGTCACCCTCGCCCGCCATCCGCGGCGTGACGAGCGGGGCTTTCTGGAGCGGCTGTTCTGCGAACAGGATCTCGCGGCGGCGCTGCCGCCGGGAAGACGGATCGTCCAGGCCAACCGCACGCTGACCCGCGTTGCCGGCACCGTCCGGGGCATGCACTTCCAGAAGCCGCCCCATGCCGAGGTCAAGATCGTGACCTGCCTGCGGGGCGCCGTGTTCGACGTGGCCGTGGATCTCCGGCCCGACTCGCCGACCTGGCTCCAGTGGCACGGCGTCGTGATCTCGGCCGACGCGCATGACGCGGTCGTGATTCCGGAGGGCTTCGCCCACGGCTTCCAGACGCTGTCCGCCGATTGCGAACTGCTCTACTTCCACACGGCCGCCTGGTCGGCCGAGGCCGAGGCGGCGCTCCACCCACTCGATCCGACGCTGGGCATCCGCTGGCCCAAGCCGATCGCGGCGCTGTCGGACCGCGACCGCGGCCATCCCTTCCTCGGGGCGAACCCCGGCCCGCTCCCCTCGCGACAGGAGGCCGCTTGATGAACTGCCGCCACTGCAACCGTCCCGTCTCGCTGCAACTCGTCGACCTCGGCACGGCGCCCCCGTCGAACGCCTACCTGCCGCAGGACCGGCTCCATGCCCCGGAGGCCTGGTTTCCGCTCAAGGTGCTCGTCTGCGAGGGCTGCTGGCTGGCCCAGACGGAGGACGTGGCCGACGCGTCGCTCTACTTCGACTCGGGCTATGCCTACTTCAGCGGCTATTCGCGGACCTGGCTCGATCACTGCCGCAGCTACGTCGAGGCGATGGCCGACCGGTTCGGCCTCACGCCCGCGAGCCACGTGGTCGAGATCGCCGCCAACGACGGCTCGCTCCTGCAGTTCGTCCGTGACCGTGGCATCCCCTGCCTGGGCGTCGAGCCCACGGCGAGCACGGCCGCCGCGGCCCGCGACAAGGGGCTCGAGGTCATGGAGGAGTTCTTCGGCGTCGCGCTCGCCCGCCGGCTCGCCGCGGCCGGCCGCCGGGCCGATCTCACGGCCGCCAACAACGTCTTGGCCCACGTGCCCGACATCAACGACTTCACCGCCGGGTTCGCCGCCCTGCTCACCGACCAGGGCGTGGCCACGTTCGAGTTTCCGCACCTGCTCAAGCTGCTCGCGGAGACGCAGTTCGACACGATCTACCACGAGCACTTCTCCTATCTCTCGCTCACGGCCGTGACGACGATCTTCGCCGCCAACGGCCTCGCGGTGTTCGACGTGGAGGAGTTGCCGACCCACGGCGGCAGCCTCCGGGTCTTCGCCCAGCGGGCCGACACGGGCCGCCGGCCGGTCGAGGCGAGCGTGGCCGCGATGCTCGCCCGCGAGGAGGAGGCGGGGCTCACCTCGCGGCCCGCCTACGAGGATTTCCAACGGCGGGCCGAGCGGGTCAAGCACGAGTTTCTGGAGTTCCTGCTCGCCGCCCGGCGGGAGGGCCGGACGGTCGCGGCCTACGGCGCCGCGGCCAAGGGCAACACGCTCCTCAACTTCGCCGGCGTGCGGCCGGAACTGATCGCCTGCGTGGCCGACCGCAACCCGGCCAAGCAGGGCAAGCGGCTGCCGGGCAGCCGGATTCCGGTCGTCGACGAACAGGCGCTTGAAGCCCTGCAGCCCGACTACGTCGTGATCCTCCCCTGGAACATCCGCGAGGAGGTGATCGGGCAGCTGGCCGGCCTGCGGGCCCGAGGCACCAGGTTCGTGACCGCCATCCCCAGCCTGAAGGTCGCCTGACATGCCGGGCCGCATCCACTACACGAAGCCGTCGATCACCGACCGCGAGATCGGCTACGCGGCCGACGCCGCCGCCCATGGCTGGGGCGAACGGTGCTACGAGTACATCGGCCGCTTCGAGCGGCTGTTTCGCGAGCACCTCGGCACGCGGCACGCGATCGCCACCTCCAGTTGCACGGGCGCCATGCACATGGGGCTGGCGGGCCTGGGCGTCGGCCTGGGCGACGAGGTGATCCTGGCCGACATCAACTGGATCGCTTCAGCGGCGCCGGCGACCTATCTCGGCGCGACGCCGGTGCTCGTCGACGTGCTCCCCGACACCTGGTGCATCGATCCGGAGCGGGCGGAGGCCGCGATCGGCCCCCGGACGAAGGCGATCATCGCCGTCCACCTCTACGGCAACCTCTGCGACATGGACGCCCTGCTCGACATCGGCCGCCGCCGCGGCATCCCGGTGATCGAGGACGCGGCCGAGGCGATCGGCTCGCAGTGGCGCGGCCGGCGGGCCGGCTCGCTCGGCGCCTTCGGCACCTTCTCCTTCCACGGCACCAAGACCGTCACGACCGGTGAAGGGGGCATGTTCGTGACGAGCGACGACGCCCTCCACGAGCGGGTGCTCACGCTCTCGA
>JBILOA010000015.1:0-11877 GCA_044374735.1 Pirellulales bacterium
CGGTCTACGTCCGGGACGTGGCGGTCGCCCGCCTCGGCACCAAGAAGCCCGACGGGATCGTGCGCCGCTTCGGGGCGCGGAACATCGCCGTCAAGGTCACCCGCGAGTCCGGGGCGAACGTGCTGGAGGTGATGCGGCAGCTCCGTGCGGTGGTCGCCGGGATCGACGCCCAGATCCGCGGCCGCGGCCTGTCCCTGACGCTCGTCTACGACGAGACGACCTACATCGACTCCGCCATCGGGCTGGTCAAAGACAGCATCCTGGTCGGCGGCCTGCTGACGTTGGGCACGCTGCTCCTGTTCCTGAGGAATATCCGCTCGACCCTGATCGTGGCCCTCTCGATCCCCGTGAGCGTGATGGGGACCTTCCTGGCGCTGGCCGCCTGCGGCCGCACGCTCAACGTGATCAGCCTGGCCGGGATCGCCTTCGCCGTGGGGATGCTGATCGACAACTCGGTCGTGGTGCTGGAAAACATCTACGTGCACTGGACCGCCGGCGAGCAGCCGAAGGAGGCGGCGATCAAGGGCACCAACGAGGTTTGGGGGGCCATTCTGGCGAGCACGCTGACGAACGTCGCGGTCTTCCTGCCCGTGCTGTTCGTGCAAGGTGAGGTGGGGCAGTTGTTCGGTGACATCGCGGTGGCCATCGCCGCGGCGGTCGGGTTGTCGATCGCGGTCTCGGGGCTGGTCGTGCCCGCGGCGGCGGCGGTGCTCCTCCAGAGCCGCCATGCCCGGGCCGCCGCCGCCGTCGTCACCGAGCCCGGTGAGTCGAGCGGGCCGGCTGCCGCGGGCGGCGACCCGCTGTCCTGGGTCGGGGGCCGCTTCATGGCCGGCGTCAACGGGATCAACCGGTTGCTGATCGCCCGCCCCTGGCGGGCGGTCGTGGTGTCGGCGGTCACGATCGCGGCCGCCGCGGCGGCCACGTGGGCGCTGATGCCGAAGGTGGAGTATCTGCCGGAGGGCAACCGGAACCTGGTGTTCGGAATCCTGCTCCCGCCGCCCGGTTACAACATCGACGAACTGCTGCGCATGGGCGACCTGGTCGAGCAGCGGCTGATCCCCTACTGGGACGTCGATCCGGGCACGCCCGAGGCGGCCGCACTGGATGCCCCGATCCTCGCCGACTGCTTCTTCGTGGCCAGGGGGAGAAGCGTGTTCATCGGCCTGCGGTCGCTCGATCCGCTCGAGGCCAGCCGGCTCGTGCCGCTGGTCCGCCGGATGGCCGCGGATCTGCCGGGCACCTTCGCCGTGGCCAAGCAAGCGAGCCTGTTCGAGAACGGCATCGGATCGGGTCGGACAGTCGACATCGAAATCGCGGGCCCCGATCTCGCCCGGCTCGTGCAACTCGGGGTGCAGGTGATGCAAAAGCTGCCCGAGGCCACGCCCGGCAGCCAGAACCTGCCCAAGCCCTCGCTCGACCTCTCCAGCCCCGAAGTGCAGCTCGTGCCGCGGCTGGAGCAGGCGGCCGACATGCGGCTCGACGCCCGGCAACTGGGCTACATCGTCGACTGCCTCGTCGACGGCGGCTATGCGACCGACTACTTCCTGGACAACGACCGCATCGACCTCGTGATCAAGGGCGACGAGCGGTTCGTGCAGCGGACGCAGGATCTCCGCAGCCTGCCCGTGGTCACCCCCGGTGGCCAGCTCGTGCCGCTGGAGGCCGTGGCCGAGGTGCATGAGTTCTCGAGCGGCCCCGAGCAAATCCTCCACCGCGAGCGGGAGCGGGCGATCACCATCCAGGTCTCGCCGCCGCCTCGCATGCCGCTGGAGGAAGCGCAGGAGCGGATCGAGCGGCTCGTCGTCAAGCCGCTCGAGGCGGCCGGCGCGCTCGGCGGTGGCTACCGGATCACGCTGGGCGGCACGACCGACAAGCTGGTCGCCACGTGGAAGTCGCTGTGGTTCAACCTCGTCATCGCCGGCCTGATCACCTACCTGCTGATGGCGGCCCTGTTCGATTCCTGGCTGTACCCAGCGGTCGTGATCGCTTCGGTGCCGCTGGGGAGCGTGGGCGGGCTGCTGGGATTGTGGCTCCTGAACCTCGTCGGCGCGCCGTTCGGGATCTTCCAGCCCCTCGACGTGCTCACGATGCTGGGCTTCGTGATCCTGATCGGCACGGTGGTGAACAACCCGATCCTGATCGTGGAGCGGGCGTTGCAGCTCGTGCGGGCGGGGCAGGCCGAGCCGGCGGAGGCGATCCTCGAGGCGGTGCGCGGGCGGGTGCGACCGATCTTCATGACCACGCTGACGACGGTCCTGGGCCTGCTGCCGCTCGTGCTCTTCCCCGGCGCAGGCAGCGAGCTCTACCGGGGGCTGGGCACGGTCTTGCTCGGTGGGATGCTGTTCTCGACGCTCGTGACGCTCGTGCTGGTGCCGGCCCTGCTGAGCCTCTGCCTGCGGAAGCCGCCGCAGGTCGAGGCTCAGGCGACCTGGGCCGAGGAGGCCGATGAGCCCGCCGCCCCTCCCGCCGCCGCCCCGCTCGCCGTCGGCGGCAGATAGTCGGCCAGCCGGGGCCGGCGGGTCGCCAGCCAATAGGCGGCCGAGAGGCCCGGCCAGAGCGTCGTGTTGCGGCCCCGCGCATTCACATACCAGCTCGTGCAGGGCAGTTGCCAAGGGGAGCCGCCCGGCTTGTCCTGCCAGACGGTCCGCCGGAACCGCCGCTGGAGATCCTCGTTCCAGGCCCTCTGCACCTCGGGGCGGACCTCGACGGTCGGAAGCCGGCCACGCTCCAGCCACTCGAGGCACTGCCCGATGTATCGCACCTGGGCCTCGATCATGAACACGATCGAGTTGTGGCCGAGCCCCGAGTTCGGGCCCATGATCGTGAACAGGTTGGGGTAGCCGCTCACGGCCACGCCGAGGTAGCCCTCCGGTCCGTCGGCCCAGTCGGCCGCCAGCGTGCGGCCCCCCCTGCCCCGGATCGCCATCTCCGCCGTCGCGTTGAAGGCGTCGAATCCGGTGGCGAACACGAGCGCGTCGCAGGGCCGCTCCCGGCCGTCGGCCGCGACGAGGCTCCCCGCCCGGACTTCGCGGATCGCGTCGGTGACGAGCTCGACATTCGGCCGCGTCATCGTGGCGTAGAAGTCATCGGAGATCAGCATCCGCTTGCAGCCGAGCGTGTAGAACGGATTGAGCTTGAGCCGCAGGTCGGGGTCGGCGATTTCCCGCTCCTTGTAGGCGGCTGACGCCTTCTGTCCCATGCCCATCAGCTTCGGCTTGTAGACGAGCCCGAGCGCCAGCGCCTCCGCCCGCCAGTAGTGCCACGCCCGCACGAGCCTGAGCAGGCCGGGGATGTGGCCGTAGGCCCAACGGGCCGCCGGCGACACGGCTGCGTCGCGCCGCGGGAGCACCCACGGCGGCGACCGCTGGTAGACCGTGAGCCGTGCCACCTGCGGGGCGAGCTCGGGCACGAGCTGGATGGCGCTGGCGCCCGTGCCGATCACCGCCACGTGCTTGCCTGCGAGGTCGACGTCGTGACGCCAGCGGGCGGAGTGAAAGGCCGGCCCGGCGAACCGGTCGAGGCCGGGGAGCGCCGGCAGCTTCGGCACGTGCAGGCCGCCCACCGCCGACACGACCGCGCGGGCCGTGAACCGCCGGCCGTCGGCCGTCACGAGCCGCCAACGGCCCGCCGCATCGTCCCAGGTCAGCTCCGTCACGCAGCAGTCGAAGACGATCTTCCGGTCGATGCCCCGATCGGCGGCGACCTGCCGCAGATACGCGAGGATCTCGGGTTGCCGGGCGTAGGTCCGCGTCCAGTTGGGGTTCTGGGCGAAGGAGTAGGAGTAGAGGTGGGCCGGCACGTCGCAGCCGCTGCCGGGATAGGTGTTGTCGCGCCAGGTGCCGCCCAGCGTCGCCGCCTTCTCGAGGATCACGAAGTTGCCATGGCCGCGCTCCGCGAGTTTGATCGCCATCCCGATGCCGGCGAAGCCGGCGCCGAGGATCGCGACGCCGAAATCGGCGCCGGTGACGGGCAGCGGTGAACGCGAGTCGGGGGCCATGGCCGTGCCAGCCTGACGGCTCGGGGCCACGCCGGGCAAGTTCGATTCGCGCGGGCTTCAGCCGGAAGCCCGCGCGAGCCGATCGGCCTCGGCTGCCAGGGCCACGGCGGCCACGCTGTCGGCCTCGGTGAGACGGCGTTCATGGGCGGGGTCGCGGATCCGGGCGATCTGGTCGGCCGCCAGATCCCGGACGGCGGCGGCGTAGACGGCCATCTTGTCGCTGCCCGACGAAAACTCGATCTCGATCACGGCCGTCGCCCGCCACTCCCGGAACCGACCGCGCACCACCTCCCTGCCGGCCGGCAGCCGCTCGGTGATGCGGGCCTTCGCCCCGGGCAGCAGCGCCGTCAGGGCTGCCGCGGCCTCGTCGTCGACCAGGGCCCGCACGGTCCCGTGGGTCGGCACCCAGTCGAACAGCCGCACCTCGCCCCGCTCGAACACCAGCCGCATCTCCTGGCGGTCGAGCAGCGAGGCCTGGTGGAAGCCGTGCTCGAAGTGAAACAGGATTCCCGGGTCGGCCGAGGCGGATTCGCCGGGGAGGATCAGGGCGTGATCGGCGGGATAGCGGCAGGTGCACATCACCTGTTCCTCACAGCCGCCGCCGCCGTTGCCGGCCGGGCCCGCCGGTCGACGGACGCTCCGCGCTGCCGACACGACCCTGCCCTGCCCCAGCCACGAGGTGACCAGGTCGAAGAAGTGCACGCCATGCTCCACGAAGATGCCGCCGCTGACGCTCCGGTCCCAGAACCAATGCCCGGGGTTGAGTCCCTCGTCGGCGGCCTCGTTGATGAACAGCCCGTGGATCAGGTCGCCGAGCAGCCGCGAGCGGCGCAGGCGGCGAACCGTCTCGGCGAGCGGGCAATAGCGTTCGAGCAGGTTGGCCACGCAGACCAGCCCCCGTTCCGCGGCGAGCCGCTCGAGCTCGCGGGCCTGGTCGAGCGTGGTGGCCAGCGGCTTCTCGACGAGGACGTGCCGTCCGGCCGAGAGCGCGGCGGCGGCCTGCTCGAAGTGGCAGGCCGGAGGCGTGGCGATGTAGACGAGGTCGAGCGCGGGGTGCGTGAGCACCTCGGCGGCCGGCAGCACGGCGGCGTCGAGATCGGCGGCGGTCCGTTCGGCGGCCGCCGGGTTGACGTCGGCCACCGCCTCGATGCTCACGCCCGGCAGGGTGCGGTATTGACCCACCGCGAACCGGGCGAAGCCACCACAGCCCACGAGCCCCACGCGGAGCACGGCCGGGGTTGCGGTGGCCCGCGTCGCGGGCGCCACGAGTGTCGCGGCTCCGGCGGCGGGGAGTGGCAGGGTTTCGATCGGCATGACGCAGCCTCCAAGGGGCACGCGTCCATGCCGGGACCGTTTCGATCGGGCAACTCTACGCACCCGCGGGCCGAAAGGCTATTCGCGATCGGCCGTCAGGCCATCGGGAGCCGGACCGCCGCGACCGCGGACCGCAGTTCCTTGGGCAGCGGGAAGTAGACCTCCTCTTCCCGAATCGTCCGCTCCTCGACCGCGGCGCCGTAGCGTTCCCGAAGCCAGCAGACACAGTCCTGAACCACGCTCTCCGGTGCACTCGCGCCCGCGGTGATCACGACCGTCTCCTGGCCGGTGAACCAGGCCGGGTCGATCTCGTCGGCGCCGTCGATCAGGTGGGCCACGATCCCGTTTTCCCGGGCCAGTTCGGCCAGCCGCTGGCTGTTGGAGCTGTTTTGGCTGCCGAGCACGAGCACGATGTCGGCCCCCTCGGAGAGCAGCCGAACGGCCTCCTGGCGATTTTGCGTGGCGTAGCAGATGTCGTCCTTCGGCGGCCCGACGATCTGGGGAAAGCGTTCCTTGAGCCGGCTGATGATCCGCGAGGCGTCGTCGACGGAGAGCGTCGTCTGGGTCAGGTAGGCGAGCTTGTCGGCCGGGCCGAAGGGAAGCGAAGCGACCTGATCGGCCGTCTCCACGAGCGTGAAGGCGTCGGGCGCCTGGCCGATCGTGCCGATGACCTCGTCGTGCCCCTCGTGCCCGATGAGCATGATCCGATACCCCTGCTTGGCGTATTTGATCGCCTCGAGGTGCACCTTCGTGACCAGCGGGCAGGTCGCGTCGATGGCGTTGAGCTTGCGGTCCGCGGCGATGCGGCGGACCTCCGGGGCCACGCCGTGGGCCGAAAACAGGAGCACGGCACCCTCGGGTACGTCCTCGACCCGGTCCACGAACACGGCCCCCTCGCGGACGAACCGGTCGACCACGTGCTTGTTGTGGACGATCTCGTGAAACACGTAGATCGGCGTGCCGTACAGCCGGATCGCCGTCTCGAGCGTCTCGATCGCCATGTTGACCCCCGCGCAGAAACCGCGGGGGCTGGCCAGCAGAATCTTCATACGGGGCGTTCGCGGGGCGGCGGGAGGGAAACCAGGAGGTAGGCTACATCGCTTCGCCCCGCATGGTATGGAACGGCCGAAAGCCTGACCAGCAGGGCTCGGCACCCGGCGCGGTCACCCGGCCCGTCGCACCCATGATCACGCCCCACCCCCCCGCCGCCCGCCGCGATCCGGTCGCCTGGGAACTCGCGCCGCTGCCCCCGGACGGCGATCCCGCCGCGGCCCGGCGGTTCTGTCGGGCCGTCGCCGCGGGGCACTACGAGAACTTCACCGTGGCCACGATGCTCGTGCCGCAGCGGCTCCGGCAGCACCTGGCCAACGTCTACACGTTCGCCCGCTGGGCCGACGACCTGGCCGATGAGGCCTCCTCGCCCGAGGCCGCGGCGGCGGCACTCGCCGACTGGCGCCGCGGGCTGGAAGCCTGCTTCGCCGGCCGGCCAGGGCATCCCGTCTACGTGGCGCTCGCCGAGACCGTCCGCGACCGCGGCCTGGCGATCGAACCGTTCGCCGACCTGATCGATGCCTTCGAGCAGGACCAGGTGAAGACCCGGTATGCCACGCGGGCCGAGCTGCTCGAGTACTGTCGTCGGTCGGCCGATCCCGTGGGCCGGATCGTGCTCGCCCTCGAGGGCTGCCGCGATCCCGAGCTGGTGCAGATGTCGGATTCCATCTGCACGGGGCTGCAACTGGTGAACTTCTGGCAGGACATCACCCGCGATCGCCTTGCCGGCCGCATCTACCTGCCGCAGGCCGATATGGACCGGCACGGCGTCGACGAGCCGTTGCTCGCCCGGCCGCGGGCGAGCGCCGAGGTGCGGGCGCTCGTGCAGGACGTGGTGGCCTGGGCTCGGGAGTGCTTCGCGGCGGGATCGCGGCTGCCCGCGCTCGCGCCGCCGGTGCTGCGGCCGGCGATCACGATGTTTGTGGCGGGCGGTCGTGCCGTGGCCGATGCGATTCAAGCCGCCGACTACGACACGCTCTTCCGCCGGCCGACGGTGGGCCGGATCACGAAGCTGCGGCTGGCCGGGCGGGCGCTGGTCGCCGCGGCGGCCAGCCGGCTGGGAGGGCGGTCATGACCGATCTGGCGGCCGATCACCGGGCCTGCGCGGCGGCCCTGCAGGCGGCGGGCTCGAGTTTCGCCCTGCCGATCCGGCTCCTGCCCGAGGCGAAGCGGCGGGGCACGACCGCCCTCTACGCCTTCTGCCGCGCCGTGGACGACATCGTCGACGACGCGCCCGACCCCGGCGCCGCCCGCCGCGGGCTCGACGGCTTCGAGGCCGCCACCCGCGCGGCGCTGGCGGGCGAAGGCAGCGACGAGCCTGTCCTGCGGGCGCTGGCCGACACGGTGCGGCGGTACGCCATCCCCGTGGAGACGATCCAGGAGATTCTCGCCGGCGTGCGGATGGACCTCGATCAGGCCACCTATCAGACCCCGGACGAGCTGGACGGCTACTGTCGCCGCGTCGCCTCGGCCGTGGGCGTGGCGGCCATCCACATCTGGGGCTTCATCGACCCCGAGGCGATCGAGCGATCCGACGACTGCGGCCTGGCGTTTCAATACACGAACATCCTGCGCGACATCCCGGAGGATCTCGGCCGCGGACGGATCTACCTGCCCGCCGAGGAGCTCGCCGCCTGCGGGTGCACGGCCGACGAGCTGCGGGCCGGGACGCTGCACGCCGGGTTCGATCGGCTGGCCGCGCGGCTCGTCGCCCGGGCGGAGCATCGCTTCGCCCGCGCCGCGGCGCTCGATCGCATGCTGTCGACCGACGGCCGGCTGGCGTTCCGGGCGATGTTCGGTGTCTACCGGTCGCTGCTGGGGGCCGTGCGCCGGGCGGGCCGAGGCATCTTCACGCGCCGCGTCAAGCCGGCGAAGCCACGGCTGCTCGCGGCGGCGGCGGCGGCGGTTTTGCTGGGGCCGCGGGTTGGCCGATGACGGACGGTTCGCGTTGGGGGCTTTTCGTCGCGGGGTGGCCGGTGCGAGAACAGGGGTCATGAACGTGTCGCCGAGCCCACGGAATCCCCACGCCCCCCGGATCGCGATCGTCGGCGGCGGCCTGGCGGGCCTCGCCGCGGCGGCCGCGCTGGTTCGCTCCGGGGCCCGGGTGACGATCCTGGAGGCCCGCCGGCGGGCCGGCGGCCGGGCCGCTTCGTTCGAGGATCCCGTCGCCGGCGGGCTCGTCGATGCCTGCCAGCACGTGGCGATGGGCTGCTGCACCAACTTTCTCGAACTCTGCCGCGAGACGGGCCTCGCCGACGCGCTGCGGCGCGACCGCACGCTCTGGTTCATCGGCCCCGACGATCGCCGCGCGGCCTGCAGGCCCTCCCGGCTTCTGCCGGCGCCGCTGCATCTCGCCCCGTTGCTGGCCGGCATGCATCACTTCACGCTCCGTGAGAAGGCCGCCCTCGGCCTCGGGATGCTGCGGCTGGCCCGCTGGCGGCCCCGACCCGAGGGCGAGCGGCCCACGGCGCTCGAGTGGCTGCGCGGGATCGGCCAGCCCGACGCCGTGATCCGGCTCTTCTGGCAGCCGGTCATCGAGAGCGCGCTGGGCGAGTCGATCGACCTGGTAGACGTGGCCGCGGCCCGCAAGGTGGCCGTCGACGGCTTTCTCGCGCATCGCGAAGCGGCCGACCTGTTCGTGCCGACGGCGCCGCTCGGAGCGCTGTTCGGGGAGCGGCTCGTGGCGTGGTTGAAGGAACGGGGCGTGGCGGTGGAGGCGGGGCGGGGCGTCACGGCTCTCGAGCGCGACGCCGCCGGCGCGATCACGGCCGTGGTCGCCGACGGGGTCCCCCTGCCCTGCGACGCGGCGATCCTCACGGTGCCCTGGCGAGCGGCGGCCCGGCTGGTGCCCGACGTCGTGCCGCCCGCCGACGAGCGGCTGGCCGGTTCTCCGATCACGGCCGTGCATCTCTGGTTCGACCGCGACTGCATCGACCTGCCCCATGCGGTGCTCGTGGGCCGCGTCTCGCAGTGGATCTTCCGCCCCGACGATGGCCCGCGGGGCTACTGTCAGGTGGTGATCAGCGCCTCGCGGGGCCTGCTCGACGGCGATCGCGACCGGCTCCGGGACACGGTGGTGGCCGAGGTGCGGTCGGCGTTTCCGGCGGCCCGCGAAGCGAGGCTCGTCGACGCACGGATCGTCACCGACCCGACGGCCGTGCTCTCGGTGCGGCCCGGTGTCGACGCGGTGCGGCCGCCGGCCCGCACCGCCGTGCCCAACCTCTTTCTCGGCGGCGATTGGACCGCCACCGGGTGGCCGTCGACGATGGAAGGCGCGGTCCGCAGCGGCCGACTGGCGGCGGTCGCGGCCGCCGCCGGGCTCGGCATCCCCTGCCCGGGTCCGGCACCCGACCTGCCCCGCGGCCTGCTCGTCCGCGGGCTGCTCGCCGGCCGCTGAGCCCCGTTCAGCCTGGCCCGGCTCAGCGGTGTGCCTCGTCCGTGAGCGAGCCGCAGAGCGTCACGAGCGCCGCTGAGAGCGTGCGGCCGTCGACGACCGCCCGCTCCCAGAGCTGCCAGAGATCGAGGGCGGCGCGGGGCCGGCGGCCGAGCATTCCGAGCACGGCCCCGGCTCGGCGCATCGCCGACTGGGGCGCGATCAATCGCGTGACATCGGGCGGCAGCTCGTCGCCCGCGGCGTCCGAGATCACCCGGATGGAGCGGCAGGGCAGGCCCGCCTCGTGCGCCGCCTCGGCGACCGCAAGCGTCTCCATGTCGACGACGGCCGCCCCGGTGGCCGCGGCCAGCGAGGCTTTTTCAGTCGGCGTGCGCACGATCCGGTCGACGGTCACGATCGCTCCGCCCCCCTGCCCCGCCGCGGCCAGCGGCAGCGGCTCGCTCGTCGGCAGCTCGCCCCGCACCAGGGCCGGCTCGACGACCACTCCCCGCGCGAGTGCGGGATCGAGGCCCCCGGCGAAGCCCGCCGACACGATCAGCCGCGGCCGGTGGCCATCGACGAGCAGCCGCGCGGCCCGCCGAGCCGCTTCCCGGCCCACGCCCGCGACGCACCAGGCGACGCGGGCGGCCCCGACCCGGCCCTCGTGGAACGTGAGCCCGGCGGCCTCCATCTCCACCTCGTCGGTCACGGCCCGCGCGAACGCCTCGGCCTCGATCGGCACGGCGAACACGATCCCGGCGGCGGAGTGGGCGGTGGTCATGCGGGCTTCGCGAAAGCGTGGATGGCTTCAGTCTATCCCGCGAACTCGGCTGGCCGCGTGGCCGGGTGCTCCCGGCACCCGCGACATCCCCGGGGCGTTGCCCGCTGCTGCGGTCGTCAGCCGCCTGCCGTCGCGGCGGCTCGGCCCGAAGCTTGCTCGACGGGGCTGGAGCGGGCGGGCAGGCGGACCGTGACGGTCGTCCCTTCCGCGACGCGGCTCGCGACGGTGATCGATCCTCCGCAGCCCTCGACGACCGACTTGCAGATGGCCAGGCCGAGCCCGCCGCTTCGGCGGCTCGCCGCGTGGCTCCGCGCCGGATCGACCATCCAGAACCGGTCGAAGATGCGCTCGAGATCCACCGGAGCGATCCCGCAGCCGGAATCCTGGACGGTGACGATCCCACCCGCAGCCTCATCCTGGGAGACGGTCACCACGACGCGGCCGTTCCGCGGCGTGAACCGTAACGCGTTGTCGACGAGGTTGCCCACCACCTGCCGCAGCCGCCCCGCATCGCCACCCACCAGCGGCCGGCCCTCCGGGGTGAAACTCAACGCGACCCCGCGTTCCTCCGCGACTCCGGCGAACATCTCGACGGCCTGGGACGAGACGCCCGCCAGATCGACCACCTCGAGGATGTGCGACACCGACGCCTCGCCGCTCTCGGCCAGGAGCAGCAGGTCATTGGCGAGCTTGGAGAGATGTTGGGCCGCCTCGAGCACGTCGATCAGCGTCTCACGATGCTCCGCGGATGACCGGTCCTGGGAGACCGCCACCTCGAGCGAACTCTGGATCGCCGCGAGCGGGCCCCGCAGTTCGTGCGCCGCGTCGGCGACGAATCGCTCCTGCCGGTCCACGTGGGCGGCGACCTGGTCGAGCAGCCGGTTGATCGTGATCGAGAGCCGGTCGAGTTCGTCGCCGGCGCCGCTCACCGCCAGGCGGTCGCCCAGTCGGGTCGGCCGCAGCCGCTCGGCGGTGGCGAGGATGGCGGCCACCGGCCGGGTGGCCCGGCCGGCCAGCCAGTAGCCCGCCAGCGGTGTGAGCAGCGAGAGGGCGACGCCCACCGCGATCAGCACCCGCATCAGCGCCCGGACATGCTCGTCGAGCGGCTCGGTCGACATCCCGACCCGGATGTGGAAGGGCCGCCGGTCGGCCGCGTCGATCGCCAGCCGGGCGTAGCGGTAGGGACCCACCTGGACGACATTCTCCCGCCGGTCCGTCCGGGTCGGGGGGAAGGTGGCGATCGCCTCAGGGCAGAGTTCGCTCTTCCAGATCGTCTGGCCATCCTCGGTGAGCAGATGCGTGAACCAGGCCCGCTCGGCGTTGACCTTCGCCCGCCGCTGCAGTTCGGCGACGACGGCGTCG
>JBILOA010000299.1:0-3638 GCA_044374735.1 Pirellulales bacterium
TCGTCGATCCGACCAACTCCGTCTGGCGGCTGAGCAACCGGATCGACGGCACCACCACCGACCTGGCCGTCTTCACCTGGAGCCTGCCCGCGGGCTGGCAGCCGCTGGCGGGCGACTGGAACGGCCGAGGCGGCATCAGCAGCTGACGGCCGACGATGGCACGTCGCCCCCCTTCCGCAGGATGCGGCGGGAGGGGGCTTGAGGCCAAAACCTGTCTTCTTCGACAGGCGGGCCATGAAACCGCCGGCTCGGGGTAGACCTACAGGTCCTGCCCCTCGCCCCCCCGCCCGCCGTCATGCGTTCTTTCCGCGTCGCCGCGCTGCTCGCCGTTTCGTGCTCCCTGCTGGCGGTGCTGCTCGCGTCGCGAAGCAACGCCACTCGCGTCGAGCCGAACTCGGCCGGCGCCCCGCCGGCCCCCGCGGCCGTGGAGCACGACATGCCCGCGGCAGGGCGGGGCTCCCTGCCGCCGCAGGACCGGCCCCGGAGCACCGGCGCCACGATGGAAACCAAGGGGCCGTGGGGCACCCTGCAGTCGTTTCCCGTCTTCATCGCGGCCCCCGACTGGATCCTGGAGACGTTCCCGCTGCCGTCAGCGGTCACCGCCTGGACATTCCGGGGACTCTCGTCGGAGGAAGTGGCTGCCGTGATCGATCGGCCGGGCTTGCCGGAGCCCGCGGCCGCCGAACTGCTCGACGAGTCGCGCTGGCAGGTCATGGACGACGTGATCCGCGTCCTGCCGAGCAACCCGACGGTTCGCTCGCTGCCCCCGGACGTGCGCGGCGCCATCTATGACGTGCTCTCCCAATGGGAGGAGAACGAGTTTCAGCACTCTCCGTACTACATCCCGGACAACGACGCCCGTGGCTGGCTCGCACAGACGGGCCTGCCCGAGCACCTCGTCGACCTGGTCGCCCGCACCACCTATCCCGTGGGCAAAACCAGCTGCTTCAGCGATCTGCCGCTGCTCGTGGCGGCGACCTCCAACTACGCGGAGGGCCGATCGCTGCTCAAGGCCCTGAGCCGCACCCAGACGATGATCCTCCGGGTCAGGCTCGACAAACAGACGGACGTCGCCAAGGTTCGGGATTACTGGTCCGCAGGGCCCGCGAATGCCAAGGACTTCCTCCCGCTCCTCGAATCGATCACGACCAACGAGGACGTCCGCCACCTCGACGTCGTGCACTTGCTTCCCCCGACCGCCCGGAAACTGCTGTACACGTTTCCGACCCCTTCGATGGCAATCGGTGGTCGCTACCCCGACTGCCACTGGACGAGCCTCAACTTTTTCAACCCGGTGCCGGAAGCCCGGCTGGCGGACGTCGCCGGGGCCACGATGTTCACGCTCGAGAATCTCCACGCCGCCGAGCCCCCCTTTGCCTACGGCGACGTGCTGTTCATGCTCGACGAGCAGGGCAATGCCATCCACTCGTGCGTCTATCTCGCCGACGACTACGTCTACACCAAGAACGGCGCCAACGTGCTCAGCCCCTGGCTGATCATGAATCTCGACGACGTGCGGGCCCGTTACAGCCGCCGCGGCCCGGTGGAACTGAAGATCTACCGCCGGTAGCCGCGGATCCGCCCCCGCGATAGGCTTTCGCCTCGAGGCTGCGGCTTCCGCGGCCCGGTTCGAAACACTTGGAGGGCGCGCGATGGGACAGGCGGCAGAGGCATTCGTCGGGATCGGCAAGATCGGTTTCGAGGGTCCCGCGTCGAAGAACATGCTGGCCTTCCGGCACTACGACGCCGACGCGCTCGTGGAAGGCAAGCCGATGCGGGACCACCTCCGCTTCGCGGTCTCCTACTGGCACGCGTTCCGGGGCACCGGCGGCGACCCGTTCGGCCCCGGCACCATGATCCGCCCCTGGGAAACCGATGGCGACTCGCTCGCCATGGCCCTCCGCCGCGTCGACGTGGCCTTCGAGTTCCTGGAGAAGCTCGGCGTGGGCTTCTACTGCTTCCACGACCGCGACGTCGCGCCGGAGGGCACGAACCTCGCCGAGAGCAACCGCAACCTCGACGCCGTCGCCGACCGGCTCCTGGAGCACCAGACCCGCACCGGCATCAAGCTGCTGTGGGGCACCGCCAACCTGTTCTCGAACCGCCGCTACGTGCACGGCGCCGCCACCAGCCCGAACGTCGAGTCGTTCGCGTTCGCCGCGGCCCAGGTCAAGAAGGCCCTCGAGGTGACCCTCCGCCTCGGCGGCGCCGGCTACGTGTTCTGGGGCGGCCGCGAGGGCTACCAATGCCTCTGGAACACCGACATGAAGCGGGAGCTCGACCACCTCGCGGCCTTCATGCACATGGCGGTCGACCACGCCAAGGCGATCGGCTTCTCGGGCCAGTTCTACTTCGAGCCCAAGCCCCGCGAGCCGATGAAGCATCAGTACGACTTCGACGTGGCGACGTGCGTCAACTTCCTGCGAACCTACGGCCTCGAGAAGCACGTCAAGATGAACATCGAGACCAACCACGCAACCCTCGCCGGCCACGAGATGCAGCATGAGCTCGAGTATGCCGGCCTGCAGGGCTTCCTGGGGTCGATCGACGCCAACACCGGCGACACGCTCGTGGGCTGGGACACCGACCAGTTCCCGACCAACATCTACCTCACCACCCAGACGATGTACACGATCCTGAAGTACGGCGGGCTCGCCCCCGGGGGCATCAACTTCGACGCCAAGGTGCGCCGGGAGAGCTTCGAGCCGGTGGATCTGTTCCACGCCCACATCGGCGGCATGGACGCCTTCGCCCGGGGCCTGAAGATCGCCGCCGCCATGCGGGCCGACGGTGCGATCCAGCGGCTGCTGGAGGAGCGCTATGCCTCCTGGAGCAGCCCGCTGGGGGCGCGGATCGAGGCCGGCCAGGAATCCTTCGCCTCGCTGGAGAAGACGATGCTCGCCAAGGGCGAGGCGGCGGCCTGCACGAGCGGCCGCCAGGAGCTGTTCGAGAACGTAATCAACACCTACCTCTGAAGCCGCCGCCCGCCGGCGGACAGACCGATGGGTCGCTCCTTGCTGCCGCTGCTCGTGGTCTTGTCGACGGCGATCCCGGCGCTGGCCGCGGCTCCGGAGGATGGCCTGGCACCGCGTTCGTGGAAGCTGGAGGCGGTCGAACTGTGTGACGGACGCCGCCTGGAGGGGCTCGTCTTGGCCGGACGCCGCGGGACGCCGGGTCCGGACGATGGCGACATCGAGTTGTTGCAGGTGATCCGGCCGGAGGGCCGGAAGATGTACCTGATCGGCTGGCCGCCGTTCCCGCCCGAGAGCGTCCGGTTCGTGGAACGGCTCCCGGAGCTCGAGCATCTCGATCTGGCCTCCAAGGTCGAGGCCTTCCGAGCCGGTGAACGCCGGCGGAGCAACGCCGCGACGGTGCCGCTCGCCCGGAGCGACGAGGATGGCCCTTGGCAGTACGAGGGGCCCGACTTCACGCTCGAAAGCACGGCCGACCCGACGCTCACCCGCGAGGCGGTGGTGCGCCTGGAACTGGTGCTCGCCGCGCTTCCGTCGCTCGTCGACCCGGTCGCCGACGGGAATCCACTGACGGTGAGCCTGTGCGGGTCGCTCGCGGAATATCGCCGGCTCCAGGACGGCCTTGGCCTACGGATCGACAATCCCGCCTTCTACCTGCCCAGACGG
>JBILOA010000300.1:0-3627 GCA_044374735.1 Pirellulales bacterium
ATTAGGCCGGCGGCCACCAGGGGCGAGGTCGGGGGCTCGGGAACGACGACGATCGCCGCGAAGTCGCTGTTATGGTTCACGACGGCCCAGGCGGTGTTCGTGGTCGTGTCGCGGCCCCACGAGCCGAGGTAGTCGGCCGTCGGAACGATGCCGAGAGCCGCGTAGCTGCCGGAGGCGTTGGGGAGAGCCGACCCGCCGGCCGAGCCCGTGTTGCCATCGATCGCGTTCACCCAGCTGCCCGACGAGTTCCAGCCGAGGAGCATGTCGGCCTCGCTCCCGCCGCCGAGCAGGGACTCGTCGTAGGTCAGCTGCAGGATCTGGACCGTGCCGTTGGTGTTCGTGAGGCCGAGCACGTCGGAGTAGGTCACGTCCGCGATCCGGGCTGACCAGGCAAATGCCGGGTCGAGGGCCACGCTCGCCTCCGTGCCCCCCGCCACGAGCTGGGCCGCGGTAGAGAGAGCTTGGTTGCTCGCCCGCTGGAGGCCGCCGCCGGCGAAGACGATGGACCCCGTGCTGGTCGTGGTGATCGCATTGGCGAGGATCGCCCCCGGCTCGAGCCGCAGGCTCGCCCCTGAGGCGATCGACACGGCGCCGCCGCCCAGGGCGGTGGACGTCGCGGCGGCGAGCGTGCCTGCCGAGATCGTGGTCGGGCCCGCAAAGCTGCCGTTGGACCCGGAGATCAAGAGGGTACCGACGCCATCCTTGGTAATCGAGCTGGTGGCGATCGGATCGGCGACGGTGATGTTGCCTGCCCCGCCGAAGGTCAAAGCGTGGGCCCCTGCGACCGCGTTGCCGCTGGCCACGTTGAGCGTCAGCGTGCCGGCATCGGAGTTGATGCGGGCGGCGCTGGCGAGGGTAATCGCGCCGCCGTAGGTGTTGTCGCCCGAGATGTTTCGCAGTGCGCCGCCGCTGGTGATCCCGGAGCCGTTGAGCGTCAACGCCTCGGCACCCACGGTGATCCCGCCCTGAACCTCCAGGGCCGCGCCAGACGTCACGGTGGTGCCGGCGGCTGTGGTTCCCAGGGCCGCATTGCCCCGGATGTTCAAAACGCCCGCCGACACCGTCGTGAGGCCTTGGTAGGTGCTGGCGGCGGAGAGGATCAGCGTGCCGGGGTCGCGCTTTGTCAGCTTGACGCCTGAAGCCGCCCCCGGTGAGATCCCGCCGGACATCAGCAGCGTCGAAGCGGACTTCACGTCAATATTAATAGTTTGGTTATTGCTGAGTGCTATGAAAGGGGCGGTGATCGTGGAGGTCGTTTCTCCCGCGGCTGTAATGGTGCCCGTAACGCTTAGCCCGTTAAAACCTGTATGGCGTCCGACTGTCCCCCCGTTGAGGATCAATGTGCCGGGACGAATGCTGACGTTATTGCCGGCAGGCCCCAGCGAGAGCAATCCGCCGGTATTCACCGTGATAACGCCATAGGTATGACCGCCAGTGTTAAGGGCGTTGAGTTCCACGGTGCCGCTGCTGTTAATGGTCAGCGGGGACGAGAAGGTCTGGCCGGAGTTTGATCTTAAAATCAACCTGCCGGCGTTGACGATGGTCTCGCCGGTGTAGGTGCGAGATGTGCCCACCGTCAGCGTGCCCGAGCCTGTCTTGGTCAGCGTGCGGGCGACGTCGTTCGAGAGCGTGACCGTGTCACCAATGGTTGCCGACCTGCCCGTGGCTACGTCAAATATGGAGTCGGCAACCATTCGCAAACTACCTCCGCTGAGCGTTACGGTGCCTTCCTCGAAAGTCAGGCCGCCGATGTCCTGCGTGCCACTGACGGTGACCGTGTAGGTGCCCGTCGCGTCAGTTCCGGCGGCGAAGACACCCGTGTCGCCGGCGGTCCAGGCGGCCGTGGCGACGTCACCGGCCGCGGAACTGCTCCAATTCGTGTTTCCGGCGTCCCACGTGCCGGCCGGTGCCGTGCCCCCTGCGCCGGGCGTCGCGCCGTTGATGTCCCAGTACGCGGTGGCCGCGGCCGCGGGAGGGACGAGAGCCGTGATCGAAACCAGGGCCAGCGCCAGCACGCGGTATGGCATCAGCGGCAAGGCGGCCGCGAAGCCACCCGTGACGAACTGGGACGCCGCCCTGCCGAACCAAGGATTCTTCATGACTATCCCCCGCGAAAACGCTGCCACTGAGGCTGCTGAGTCTGACTGAGGCTTTAGTTCCCCAAAACGTCGCCGGCCTGCCCCGGGACACATTCCCAGGCTCTCCGGCCTGCCCGTCTCTGCCCCCCCCGGGGCACAAAATCGAGATTATCTTCCCACGCCAGACTCCTTCCGAAAAACTCCCCCACCCTTACAGATTTCCAAAAAAACCTCGTTTTTGACAGGGATTTTTGGCAATAATCCCCCCCGAATGCTTACCCGGCCACGAGACGCGACCCGGGGAATTGGTGCGAACCGGGGCGGCTCGCGGCGGGCTCGATTCGACCGGTTCACGACAGCTTCACGAAGCCGGCGGAAACAGGTCGGCGAGCGTGACGGACAGGCCGGGCACGGCGGTCGAAACGAATGAACCCGCCTCGCCGACAAGCGTGGACCCGCGGCTGGCGGTGTGCACCGTCACCGTGCGACTGCCTGGATCGACACTCCACACCTCGAGGCAGCCCGCAGCGAGCCAACCGGCGACCTTGGCAGTCGCCCGCGCTCGCGCTGCGTCGTCGCGAAGCTCGGATGGCGAGAGCACTTCGACTGCCAGGTCGGGTGCGCCTTCGAAAAAGCCGACCGTGCGGCCGGGCGGCAGCCGTTGTTCGGCGACAAACGCCACGTCGGCCGCCCGCACGGTGTCGGGCGAGCGGGCCAGCAGGAATCCCGTTTCGGCGGCCGTGACGACGCCGAGCCTCCGGGCCGCCACGTAGGCATGCAAAAAGGCAGCGATTCGCTGCGTGATCACGCCGTGCTCGAAGCCGGCTGGCGACATCATCACGAGCGTCCCGCCAACGAGCTCGCAGGGGCCGAGATCACAAGCGGCGAGAAGATCTTCGGCAGTTGCGATGCCAACCGCATCTGCCGCGGCAAACCCAGACGCCATCGGCGGCCTCCCTCGTCGAGATACATACTTCACGCTCGCATTGTCGCGACGCCGCTCCAACCAGGGCAATATACTATACGCACGTATACTTCTCGGCAAGCCCCCCGCACGGCGCCCACCACGATCCCTTCACCGCGGCCCTCGTCCGCCGCTCCCGGGCCATCCGCCGGGAGTGAGCCCCTTGAGGAACTCCTCGACCGGCAGGCAGGCGACCCCGTCGATCACCAGCCGCTCCCGCATTCGGCTGCGGGGCTTCAAAAACCCGTCCCCTGAATTCCATAATGCGACTCAGTATGGAATTCGCGCCGCCATTTTGCCCAGCGGTGGCAGGCCAGTCGGGCCGCTTATCCCCCGAGCGTATGATTCGATTATGTGGTTGCTGATCGAAGAACGTGAGCGGTGCAGGCGGCGGGATGCACGCCTGGCCGCGCACACTCGCGATCTCCTGCGGGCTGCCCTCGCCAGGCATGCGGCCGGCACGGCGGTCTGGCTCTACGGATCGCTCGTCAAACCGGGGCGGTTTCACGAGTGGTCCGACGTGGACCTCGCCTTCGAGTCCCTCCCGCCCGGCATGAGCCTGGAATACCTCCAGAGCCTGCTCTC
>JBILOA010000301.1:0-3615 GCA_044374735.1 Pirellulales bacterium
GACGTTTAGATAGCCTGGGGAGGCATGCGGTCATCATCCGCAGTGGTTCCTGTGCCCCCGTCCGCGAGGCCCCTGATGATTCTCCGCTCCGCCCGCCGGTTGCCGGTTGCGCTCGTCGCCGCGATCGTGGCTGCGACCATGGTTGGAGAGTGGGCAGGCCCGCGGGCGGCCGAGCCCGCCGCGGGCGTTCTCGACACCCGGGCGCTCATCGCCCGCGAGACGTTTTGGGACAACCGCGACGCCGACTGGTTCGCCGACCACATTCCCGCCTTCGAGTGTCCCGATGCCGACATCCAGACCACCTGGTACTACCGCTGGGAACTGATCACCAAGCACCTCACCTACGGCTCGCCCAATACGGGCTACCTGTTTACCGAGTTTCTCGACCGGCCCTTCTGGTCAGGGGCGTATGGCGCGATCAGCTGCCCCGCCGGGCACCAGCTCTACGAGGTCCGTTGGCTGCGGAAGCCGCGGATCGCCCGGGACTACTGCCGCTACTGGCTCGAGACCAAGGGCGCCCAGCCCAGGAACTACAGCACCTGGCTGGCCGACAGCATCTGGGCCGTGCACCTCGTGCATCCCGCCGCGCCGTGGCTCGACCCGTCGCGGGCCCGGCCGCCGGGTGACGTGTTTCCTACCGACCTGCTCGCGGGCCTGGAGGAGAACACCGCGGCCTGGCGCAAGCGGCACTACGTCGACGCGCAGAAGCTCTTCTGGCAGGTCGGCCACGACGACGGAATGGAGTTCAACATCGCCAGCCGGCAGACGAAGGACATCCTGCGGGGCGCGCCGAGCTACCGCCCCAGCTTCAACGCCTACCAGTGGGCCGACCTGCACGGGCTGGCGAACCTGCACGAGCTCGCCGGCGAGAACGCGCGGGCCGCGGCGCACCGGGCGGAGGCCGACCGAATCCGCGAGCGGATGGAGGAGATGCTCTGGGACGACCGGCGGGAGTTTTTTCTGATCGCCTTCCGCGACGACGAGACCGCCAACGGCCACACCGTCAAGGCGAACACACGGATCTATGACTCGGGCCAGTTCGCCGGGAGCGACCACGGCCGCGAGCTGGTCGGCTACGTGCCCTGGCAGTTCGATATGCCCACCCGCGGCAAGGGCTATGAGCGGGCCTGGAAGTTTCTGATGGACGCCAACTTCTTCTTCGCCGACTTCGGGCCGACCACGACCGAGCGGCACGATCCGCTGTTTCTGCTCCAGAAGGGCTGCTGCTGGTGGAGTGGCCAGAGCTGGCCCTACGCCACCACGCAGACGCTGAAGGCCCTCGCGAACGTGCTGCAACGGCGGACGCAGGACGTCGTCACGCGAGCCGACTACCTGAAGCTGCTCGGCATCTACGCCCGCACCCACCGCAAAGACGGCCGTCCCTACCTCGCCGAGGCTTGCCATCCCGACACCGGCAGCTTCGCCGGGCATGATGCCTACAACCACAGCGAGCACTACTTCCACTCCGGCTACACCGATCTGGTGATCACGGGGCTGATGGGGGTCGTGCCGCGGAACGACGACGTGTTGGAGGTGCGGCCGCTCCTGCCCGACGACTGGGATTACTGCGCGCTCGACCACCTCACCTACCGCGGCCGCCAGGTGGCGGTGGTCTGGGATCGCACGGGCAGCCGGTACGGCCTGGGCCGAGGGCTCCACCTGGTCGCGGATGGCACGGTGATCGCCACGGCGCCGAAGGTCGGGCCACTTCAGGGCACGCTGCCGCCCGTCAGCGGCGACGCGCTGGGGCGGCTGGCGGCAGCCGGATTTGTGGACGACGGCCTGCGGCCCGGCCTGGCTCCGGTGCGGGTCAACTTCGCCGTCAACAACGACGGCACCTACTTCCCCCGGCTGACGGTCAGCTCGATCGCCGAGGGCAGCTCCCCGCGGATGCTGGCCGACGGCGAAGCCTGGTATCTGCGGTCACCGCCCAATCGCTGGGCGGCCGCGGAACCGGCGGACACGCCCGCCACGATCGAGGTCGACTTCGGGGTGGCGCGACGGATCGACGAGGTGCGGCTGTTCGTGCTCGACGACGACCCCGAGGCGCTCGCCGGAACGGCCGACGTGATGGTGCCGGGCCGGGACAAGACGCCCTCGCCGGTTCGGGTGCCGCGGGAGATCGTGCTCGAGTCGTGGAACGGCGGCAGCTGGGGGCCGGTGGCCGTGACGAGGCGAGTGCCCGCGGCGCCGGCCGGCCATCGGGCCAACGTGCTCTCGTTCGCGCCGCTCGAAACCACGAAACTCCGCGTCCGGCTCGTGCCGCAATCCGGGTTCCAGACGGGCCTCTCCGAAGTGGAGGCCTGGGGCGAGGCCAAACTGCCAGTGGAGGCCGCGCCGCCGCCGGCCGGCAACATCGCCTTCAATCCCGGCGGCAAGGATGCGCCGCCGTTCCCCAAGGCGACCGCCTCGCACACCTCGCGATTCGACCGAGTCGACAAGGCGATCGACGGAATCGTGTCGTTCACCCCGACGCCCGCCAACCGCTGGACGAGCTTCGAGT
Source organism: Pirellulales bacterium (assembly GCA_044374735.1). Lineage (GTDB taxonomy): Bacteria > Planctomycetota > Planctomycetia > Pirellulales > UBA1268 > QWPN01. Next base: position 2,504 of record JBILOA010000301.1, read on the forward strand.
CGCCGAACGCGGCGGACTGGCTGGAGATCGACCTGGGCGCGACGAAGCGAGTGGGCCGGGTCGAACTCGCGATCTTCGACGATCGCGGGGGCGTGCAGGCACCGGAGTCGTATCTCGTCGAGGTCTGGGACGGGGCTGCCTGGCGGAAGCCGGAGGCCGAACGCCGCTCGCCCGAGATTCCGGCCGGCGGGATCATGAACACGGTCACCTTCAAGCCGCTCGACACCGCCAGACTGCGGGTCACGTTCACCCATCGCGGCAAGGCCCGGAGCGGGGTGTCGGAGGTGTTCGTGTGGGAGGAGTAAGGGGCACGGTCGCGGCAGCGGCGGTGCTGGCAACGCTGGGCGCCACCCCGGGCCGGGCCGCGCCCCTGCGGCTCGAGGCGGAGGAGGCGACGCTCGAGGGGCCCGTCGTGGCCGCCGACCGGGCGGGCTTCAGCGGCACCGGGTATGCGACCGGGATCACCCGCAAGAGCCACCGGATCGTGTTTGCCTTCGACGCCGAGCCGGGGCTCCACGCGGTCACGATCCGCTATGCAGCACCACATGGCGCGAAGGCCTACGTGCTCGACGTGAACGGTCGAAAGCATTCAGGCACCCTGCCCGGCACGGGCGACTCGTTCGCCGACCACGACGCGGGCACGCTCGAACTGGCCGCCGGCCGCAACGTGGTGGCCGTCGAGCACGGCTGGGGCTGGTATGACGTCGACGCAGTCGAACTTGTGGCGGCGGGCGAGGTCGGCCCTCCGCCAGAGCCCCCCGCACGGCCGTGCGATCCCGCGGCCACGCCCGCGGCGGCGGCGTTGCTCCGCCGGATCGCGGCGACCAGCGGCGAACTCTCGTTCGCAGGCGTGCAGGGCGCCGCCGATCTGGCCCACGTGCGCCGCCTGGCCGGCGTCGCTCCGGTGATCGTCAGCGAGGACCTGATGGACTACTCGCCCTCGCGGATCGAGCGGGGCACGAAGCCCAAGCAGACCGACCAGCTACTGGCCCACGCCCGCGCGGGCCACGTGGTGAGCGCGCTCTGGCACTGGAACGCGCCCCGCGGGCTCGAGCCGGACGTCGCCGACCAAGCCGGTGCGAAAAGCCGGAAGCCCTGGTTTCGCGGCTTCT
>JBILOA010000016.1:0-11772 GCA_044374735.1 Pirellulales bacterium
TCTTCGGTGTCCGGGCCTCCGGCCAGGCGGCAGCAGGCCCCTGCGACGGAGCGTTTTCCACCTTCCCATTCGAGCGTGTTCGAGGCGGGGGGCAGCGGTATGCGACCTGCGATGACGCCGGTGCGGCGAGCCAGCCTGACTCTCGCGGTGGTGTGCGGCGTCGTGGCCGTGGTGGCCCCGGCTCCCGCCGCCACCGTCTACAAGGCCAACAACAACGACCCGCTCGACGTGACGAGCAGTTGGTGGACGACGACGACTGGCGTCACCAACCCGACGTCGATCGGCACGGCCGACACGCTCTGGTTCGGCAACGGCATGGCCGCGACGCGAATGCTGGCCGTGGGCAGCCCGCTGGCCGTCGGTGCGGTGCGGGTCGACAACCACACCGGCACGCCCAACTACGGCGTCACGATTTCGGCGGGCAATCCGCTCACGCTCAACGGCAACAACGATTACAACGCGGGGTATCTGTCCGGGATCGTGCTCAACAGCGGCGTCGGTGGCCCGCTGACGATCGAGGCGGATGTCGTCGTCGGGGCGAGTCAGCGCTGGGTCGCCTCCCGCAACCTGACCGTGTCGGGCAATGTGAGCCTCGGGGCGAACACGCTCACGCTCTGGCAGGCGGGCGGCACGGGGACTTTTTCCGGCGTCTTCAGTGGCACCGGCGGCCTGCTCAAGGACATCAGCGCCGGCGGCGCGTCGGTCCTGACCGGGGCGAACGTCTACACGGGCAGCACCCAGGTCGCCTTCGGCGTCCTTCGCGTGACCGGCGGCGGTGTGCTCGGCGGGCAGGCTGGGAGCACCGCCGACGCCGGCAACATCCTGTTCAACTCGGCCAACTCCGGCATGGCCGTGGAGTTTGAAACCGCCGCGAACCTGGGGCCCGCCAGCCAGATCCGGTTCCGCAACTCCGGCGGCACCGCCGGGCAGGGGGGCGTGATGCGCTACATCGGCACGACCGATCAGACGGTGAGCAAGACGCTCCAGTGCGACACGAGCATCGGGATGCGGCTGGAGTCGAACTCCGTCGGCGGAGCGGTGACCTTCAACGGACCGTTCAGCCAGGCGAGCCGCCCCCTCTCCCTCGGCGGCACGGGCACGGGCAACAACACGCTGGCCAGCGTGTTCTCGGGGACCGGCCTGCTCACCAAGCGGGACGCGGGCACGTGGGTGCTCAATCAGGCCAATACCTACACCGGGGTCACCACGATCGCGGGGGGCGTGCTCAAGGTGACGACGCTGGCTAACGGCGGCACGAGCAGTTCGATCGGGCAGTCGAGCAACGCCGTCGGCAATCTGGTGTTCAACGGCGGAGCGCTCGAGTACACCGGGTCGGGTGCGAGCACGGATCGTGGGTTCACGATCTCAAACTCGGCCCGAATCGATGCCAGCGGCACCGGTGCCCTGACCTGGTCGGGCGCCTCGCCCGCCTTCACGACCGCCAACACCAGCTACACCCTCACGCTCGGGGGCAGCAGCGCCCAGGCCAACAGTTTCGGTACCGTGCTCGCGAACAACGGCACCGGCGCCGTCAATCTGATCAAGGCCGGCACGGGCTTGTGGGCGCTGGGTGGGCAGAACACCTACACGGGATCGACGACCGTCTCCGGCGGCACACTCCTGGTGAATGGCTCGCTTGGCGGCACCTCGGGTGTCTCGGTCGCGGCGGGGGCGGTGCTCGGCGGAACGGGATCGATCAACGCCGCGATCGCGGGGGCGGGCCTCGTCAGCCCCGGCACGAGCCCCGGGATCACGACGGCGGTGGCGGTCAATCCGGCGGCCGGCACCCAGTTCGCCTTCGAGTTCACCGCGCCCGGGTCGCCGGCCTATGGCTCCGCCGCGGCGAGCGTCAATGACGTCTTGCGGTTGACCGGGGCCGCACCCTTCGCGGCGAACCTGTCCGGTGGCAACGTCGTGAACCTGTACTTCGACGTCGCCACCCTCGCCGTCGGCGACACGTTCCAGGGCGGATTTTTTACCGACACCCAGACCGACTTCCTGGCAAGCATCGACAGCGCGACGTTTGCCTTTTGGGTGAAAGGCAACGGAGCCGGCACGGCCCGCACGTTCAACGGTCAGGGCTATTACGCACTCTCCGGATACGATGCCGCGCTCTCGATCACTCGCTCGACCAGCGCCGCGTCGGCCGCCTTCGCGGGCGGAACCGTCAATGGCCAGGCGACACAGTTCGTGGTCGTGCCCGAGCCGGGCACGCTCGCGCTGACGGCGGTCGGTCTGGGCGTCGTCGCCTCGTCGCTGCTCCGCCGCCGCCGCTGACGGCGGCGTTCCCCGGAGCCGTCAGCGATCCGGTGCCGCGGGCACCACGAAGTCGCGGACCGTGTCGGCCCGCGGCAAGTCGATTGCCTCCTCGTGCGGGGGAAACAGCAGCTTGCCCGAGGCGGCGGCATCCTCGCCGCCGGTCATCTCGAAGCCGTCGATCCGCAGCCGCATCGGGCCGCCGATCGAGCCCTTGCAGTGCGGCCCGGCGGTGTCGAACCGGCCGTTCTCGATCGGGGCGAAGCCCTGCGGGCCGTCGTTGCCCCGCGCTGCGTCGGGCTCGAACACCACCCGGCCGAGCTGCACGGGCTTGCCGGCGTGGGTGACCGTGCCGCTGACCCGAAACCGCTCCGTGCCGCGCCGGCCACAGCCGGGGGCGACGGTCAGGAGCAGGCCTGCGGCCAGCACCACCGGCAGCCTGATGTCAGCGACTGACCTGCACATCGTGCTCCCCTCCCGAGCGCGTGCACAGCGCCTTGTAGACCGAGATGGCGATGTCCTCGCTCAGGAACTCGACGCTCCCGTCGCCGCGGACGAAGTGGGCGCCGCGGCCGTCATGGAGGCTCGCGAAGGGCAGGTCGTTGATCAGCCCCGGGGCCGCGTTGAGGCCCACGTCGACGTTCTTGCTGCCGGCGGTGCCGGTCGGGCCGGCCGTCCGCCAGTCGGTCGTGCCCGCGGGTGAATCCTCGCAGCAGCCCCCGCGCACCCAGTTGCCGCCGTCACCACCGCCCCACCAGGTGCTGGTCCAGGAGGAACTGTTGGCGATCGCCGACTCGCCGATCAGGAGCGTGTTGGACAGGCCGTCCTGCACGCCGCCCGAGGTCACCCGCGAGTCGCGGTACATCAGTCCGGTCTGCGCGTAGCCGCCGTAGGCGCCGTAGGCCACGAGCGGATACGGCTGGCCGGTCGCGGCATTCGTGCCCTTCGGCCCGGCCACGGAGAAGTAGTGGGTGGCGAAGGTCTGGCGCACGGGATTCTGCAGCGTGCTCGTGCCGTCGGTGGCGAAGATCCGGGAGGCGTCGGGACAGTGGTAGACGGCCACCCGGGTGAGGGCGTGAACCGATTTGTTGGGGCCCTCGCGGCTGGAGCCGCCCCAAAAGAGACCCGGCGTGAGAAAATCGATCGCGTCGAAGAGGGCCTGCTGCTCGAGCTGCGGCAGGACATACGCGCGCCACGAGAGCTGCACCGCCGAGACGCTCCCCGGCGGCAGCGCCCCGCGGGCCGACTCGTAGTGGAGGCAGGCCTTGCCGAGTTGGCCGAGGTTGTTGGCGCACTGCAGCCGGCGGGCCGTCGCCCGCACACCCTGTACGGCCGGGAGCAGCAGGCCCATCAAGAGCGCGATGATCGCGATCACCACCAGCAGCTCCACCAAGGTGAAGCCCTCGCGCCGAGGCGGTGGTCGCGTGCCCATGGGGATCAAGCCGCCCCGGGGCGGCCCAGAAAAGCTGCCGGATGCAGCGGACGCCCCGATTTTACACGGTGTTATAACAAGTGGCCAACGTCGGGCACGCGGGCTGCAGCGGCTCCAGCCCTGCATTCCGTTCCGTTTCGTTCGGGGTCCCTTCGGTGTGCCTCTCATGACCTCGTTCGTGGGGAAGTTTCGCGCGGTGCGGCGGATCCCGTGGGGGGCGATTTGCGCGGTGGCCACCTGGGGCCCAGGCGCGGCCGCCGAGGTGCGTCCGGCGGCCTGCTTCACGTCCCACATGGTGATCGAGCAGGGGATGCCGCTGCCGGTCTGGGGCACGGCCGACCCTGGGGAGCAGGTGGTGGTCGAGTTCGCCGGTGCCAGGGCCGAAACGACGGCCGATGCGGCGGGCCGCTGGCGGACGTCGCTGCCTCCCCAGCAGGCCTCGCGGGAGCCACGGCCGCTCGTGATCACGGCGGCCGGCGGGGCGGTCACCCTCGACGACGTGCTCGTGGGCGAGGTCTGGCTCTGCGCCGGGCAGTCGAACATGCTCCTGCCGCTGGCCCGCGCGGCCGATGCAAAGCGGGAGATCGCCGCGGCTACGCAGCCGCTCGTGCGGCTCTTCCAGTGGCAGGCGGCTGCCGGGGGCGATCGCGGGGCCTACTCGGCCGAGCAGGTCGCCGCGCTCGACCCGGGCCGATTCGGTGCCGGCAGTTGGGCGCGGTGCACGCCCGAGACCGCCGCCGGGTTCTCGGCCGTCGGCTATTGCTTCGGTACCAGGCTGGCCGCGGCGCTCGACGTGCCGGTGGGCATCGTCTGCGTGGCGGTGGGCGGCACGCCCACCGAGGCCTGGGTGGGCCGGGCGGCGCTCGCGGCCGACGACCGCACGCGGCCGCTCGTGACGGGCGACTGGCTCGCGAACCCGGCGCTCGCCGGCTGGTGCGTCGAGCGGGCCCGGGACAATCTCAGCCGCGCCCGTCGGGCCGGCGAACGCCTGCCGGGAGACGACCTCGGCCCCAACCATCCCTTCAAACCGGGCTTCCTCTGGGAGGCGGGCATCGCCCCCTTGGTGCCGCTGGCGATCCGCGGCGTCTGCTGGTACCAGGGCGAGAGCAACGCCGACTCACCCGCGCGGGCCGCGCAGCACGAAGCGATCCTTCCGGTGCTCGTCGCCGACTGGCGCCGGGCCTGGGACCGTGAGCTCCCCTTCGGCATCGTGCAGCTGCCCGGGATGGGCCGGCCGGACTGGCCCGCCTTCCGCGACGGCCAGCGGCGGCTGGCGGAGGCGATTCCCGGCACGGGGCTCGTGGTGACGATCGATCTGGGCGACCCGCGGGAAGTCCATCCCGCCGACAAGCGACCGATCGGCGAGCGGCTGGCCGCCTGGGCGCTGGCCGACGTCTACGGGCGCGCCGGTCCTGCCACCGGCCCGCGGCCGCAGGGCGCGTCCCGGGAACCAGACGGCAGCGTCCGCGTCGCGTTCACGGCCACCGGCGGCGGGCTCGCCACGCGCGACGGCGCGGCGCCGGTGCTCGTCGAGGTGGCCGGGGCCGACGGTCGGTTCCAGCCGGCGGCCGCCCGCATCGACGGCGAGACGCTCGTGATCATGAGCGCGGCCGGGCCGCCGCCCGGCGAGATCAAAAAAATCCGCCACGCCTGGCGGCCGTTCCCCGAACCGAAGCCGAATCTCACCGGCCGGACCGGCCTGCCGGCCACGCCCTTCGAGCTCGAGTTCGAGTGAGCCTTCATTTCGCCGGCTTGTCGGCCACCAGGCTGTCGGTCTCCGCGAGGGAAAACCGGGTGCAGACGACCGACTGCTTGTCGGCCCCGGGCCGGTACTTGATGTAGGTCGTGGCCAGGATCGAGCCGTCTGGCAACCGTTCCATCCCGGGATAGCCGCAGTCGCCACCGGCATGGCTGTGGAGCAGTTTCACGCGGTAGTCACCGGGTTTGCCTGCCGCGATGTCTTCGTAGCGGCCCACCCAGGCCACGAAGTGGCCGGGCGTCGTGCTGCCCTTGGCCTGGTCACGGAAGGCGACGACGAGCCGGCCGTCGGGGGCGAAGACGCCCATGTGCCGGTCGCCGGTCAGGCCCCACGGGGTGTCGACGGGCTTGGACCAGGTCGACCCCTCGTCGCGGCTGAACATCACGAGGCTCCGGCCGGTGTGGGTGTTCTCCCGCAACAGGCAGCAAAGTTCCGTGCCATCGGGTGAGCGAAAGCAAAAAGGCTCGCAGGGGTTCTTGCCCTCGACCTTCGCGATCACGATCGGCTCGCTCCAGGTGAGCCCGCCATCGGTCGTGCGGGTCGCCAGCACCTCGAGCGGCGCGCGATCCTTGTCGGCCGGCCCCCGGTGATAGAGGCCGAGGTGGCTCCCGTCTTTCAGCCGCACGACGCTCGAAAACGTCATCACGCAGCGAAAGCCCAAGGGCGGCATCTCCTGCCAGGTCGTGCCGCCGTCGGCGGACATGATCGAGGGCATCCAGCCCCCCTTGGCGTCGCGACCCTTCCGGGCCGAGAACACCCACAGCCGCTCGGCACCGGCAGGATCCACGAGCCGATAGACGCTCGGGCAGTTCCAGTGCTCGCCGAACGCGGCTGGCAGCGCGTCGTCGAGCCGCGTCCAGGTCTTGCCGCCGTCGGCAGATTTCGCCATCGGCCCGGCATGGCCGCCGTGGCCCACGCACCAGACGGCCAGGATCTCCCCCGAGGGCAGCGTGAGCGTGGTGGGATGGCCCTGGTAGACCGCGGGCGTGCCGGCGGCGATCACGGTCTGCCGGGCGGTGTCGCCCGAAAGGTCGACGGTGGGAAGGTCGGGGCTTTCCGCCGCCCCGGCGCTACGCACCACAGCGGCGACGAGCAGGGCCAAGGCCTGGCGGATCATCGGCAGGCGCTCACTTCGTGACCGGGCCATGCATCAGTTCTCCGATCGGCAGCCTCAGGAAATACAGTTCCGCGAGCCCCTCGTAGAGCACGCCGACGTGGGTGGCGTCGGCCGGGGCGAGGCAGGAGTAGCCCAGGCCCTTGCGGGAGTCGTAGAGCGTGTGCCAACGATCCGGCCAGGTGAGCCCCTCGTCGGCCGAGACCTTGATCGTCATCGTGTGCCGGCCGGAGGTGGTGGCAGGATTCGAGAAGAACAGGTGCGGGCCGTGCTCCGGCAGGTCGAGCCGCAAGAGGCTCGCCATGCAGACGCTCTCAGGCAGCGCCTTCCGGTCGCTGGGGTGAAGTTGCCAGGTGCGGCCGAGGTCGCGGGTCACCGCCACGGTGCGGGCGCCGCCCCGGTCGTCGCGGCAGTTGATCATGATCGAGCCGTCGCCGAGCTCGACGAGCTGGCTTTCGGTGGTCTTGTCCTTGACGCCCGTGCCGATCCGCCAGGTGGTCCCGCGGTCCTGCGACCAGAGGAGCGTGGAGTGGGGCACGTTCCTCGCGTCCTTGAACTGGCCCGGGAAGACGAGCGTGCCATCCCGCAGCGTGATCCCGGTGCCGGGCCCCGCGAGCACGAGCCGCCAGGCGGGATCCTTGACCTCGGCGGTGATGTTCCGCGGCATGGACCAGGTCCGGCCGTCGTCGTCGCTCGAAGCGATCAGGAGCTGCCCGGTCTCGTCGGGCGCGAGGCCCGGCCCGGAGCCGTGCCAAGCCCGCTTGCCGTGGCTCCAGAGCGCCGCCACGAACAGCCGGCCCGTCTCGCGGTCGGCGAAGATGCAGGGGTCGCCCACGCCGTCGAAGGCGAAGGCGGGGTCGCGGCCCATGTCGAGGGCGATCCGCATCGGCTCCCAGGTCTTGCCGCCGTCGGTGCTGCGGGAGATGCCGACGTCGATGTCGGCCGGCAGGTCGGCGCCCCCGCGGTAGCGCACGTCATACGCCGCGATCAGGCTGCCGGCCTTGGTGCGGACGAGCCCCGGGATCCGGTAGGTGTCGGAGCCGTCGTCGTTCCGCAGCCGCAGCGCCACGCCCATCCGCTGGCTGCCCGGCGGATCACCGTCGGTCAGATCGATCGTGCGGCCGGAGACGGTGACGCTCCTCACGGCGACGTCGACGCGGCCGTCGATGTCGGCCCGGTCGGACAGCCGGACGCTCGCCCACAGCCAGGTGGTCCCGGCGCGAAGGGGCATTCGGCCGCGGATCGTGACGGCGGCGGTTCCTTCGGGCCGGGTGGTGCCCAACGGCTCCGCGAAGGCATCGGTGGGGGCCGCTCCGCCCGGGAGCACCGCGAGTTCGGCGACGTCGGCCGGCCGGGTCGTGCCCGCCAGCGACAGCGTCACCTCTTCGAGCACGAGGGGCTGGAGGGCCCCTTTGGTCTCGAGCTTGATCCCGAGCACCGGGTTGACCGGCTTGCGGACGAGCACCGGCACCACCGGCTGGTGGGCCGTCACCGCGACGAGTTGCATCGGCCGCTCCTCGGCCAACTCGACCTCGTCGAGCATCACGCCGGCCTCGCTCGTCGCCCGAAACCGCAGTCGGCTCGTGCCCGGGGGCACGGCCGCCTCGACCTGCGTGAGAAACCCTCCCACCTTGACGGCCGAGGCGTCGTGGATCGTCTCGAACTCGCCCTCGGGCCGCGCGGCCTCGACCAGGAACGTGAACGGCGGCTTGGCCGTCCAGCGTTCGGACCAGAACGCCAGCCTCCCCGGCTTGGCGAGCGGTTCGGCGAGCGTGAGTTCGGCCTGCCGATCCTCGCCCCCGCGAATCTTGAGCGACTGCCTTCCCTCGTGGGCATGGCCGGCGTGGATCTCGGCGTGACCGGTTGCGGCGGTCCAGTCGCCGAGCGGGGTGGCGAGGCTGGTGAGCGGCCCGGCCGCAGCGGTCTCGAACGATTCGGCGGCCTGGCCCGGCGCTGCGGGAGCGAGCGACGCCCAGAGGACGCCGATCCACACCATGCTCAGGCCTCGATCCACGGGCTCACCTGCCAAGGAAAAAGGAGCGCCGCTGCCTGCGGCCGGCAACGACTGTTATAACGCTGGCCGTTCCGGCGTGGGCCGCGTCAAGGCCCGCTCCGCGGACGGGTGCGCCGCGTCGGGCCGGCCGGGTCCGCGTTCCGGCGACGTCATTCCTCCTCGAGCCCCCCGAATCCCATGACCGCCCGCCTGCGCGGCCTCGTCGCCGCCACCTACACGCCCTTCGCGTCCGACGGCTCACTCGATCTGGCCGCCGTGCCGCCGCTCGTCGAGCGGCTCTTGGCCGACGGCGTCGCGGGGCTCTATGTCTGCGGCAGCACCGGCGAGGGCGTCTCGCTCTCCACGCCCGAGCGGAAGCAGGCCACCGAGGCCTTCATCGCCGCGGCGGCCAACCGCGTGCCGGTGGTCGTGCAGGTCGGGCACAACTCGCTCGCCGAGGCCCGTGAGCTGGCCGCCCACGCCGAGGCCGCCGGGGCCGACGCCACCTCCGCGATGCCGCCGAGCTACTTCAAGCCCGGGAGCGTGGAGATGCTCGTCGAGTGCTCTGCCGAGATCGCTGCGGCCGCCCCCGGTCTGCCGTTTTACTATTACCACATCCCGGTCATGACCGGCGTGGCCGTGCCGATGACCACCTTCCTGACCGCGGCCGCCCGCCGCATCCCCAATCTGGCCGGCCTCAAGTACACGGCCAACACGCTCCATGAATACCAGGAGTGCGTCGCCCTCGAGGGCGGGCGGTTCGACGTCCTCTATGGCTTCGACGAGCTGCTCCTGCCCGCGCTCTCCGTGGGGGCGGCCGGGGCGGTGGGCTCCACCTTCAACATCGCCGCGCCGCTCTATCGCCGGGTGATCGACGCCTTCGCCAAGGGCGACATCGAGGCGGCCCGCGCGGCCCAGCTCCGGGCCGTGCAGATGATCGCGACGATCGCCCGGTATCCGTTCCACCCGGCGATGAAGGTCATTCTCGGCTGGCTCGGCACGCCCTGCGGCAGGTGCCGGCCGCCGCTGCCCGACGTCTCGCCGGGGGACCAGGCGACGCTGCGGGCGGCGCTCGAGGCGATTGGGTTCTTCGAGTGGGCCCGGCCGGGGTCCGGCGTGGCGTAACGGCGACGACAGCGGGGGATGACGATGCGACGGATCGGACCTCGGGTCGGGCTGGCTGTGTCCCTGTTGGCATCGGGAGGGCCCGCGGGCGGCGCCGACCCCTCGCCGCTCCCGGCGAGTCGGCTGGAATGGCGGCTGTTGCCCCCGCTGCCGGACCCGATCGGCGTGGCCGGGCCGTTTGTCGGCGCGCATCGAGGCGCGATCGTCGTGGCCGGTGGGGCCAACTTCGCGGCGGCCGATGCGGCTGACCTGTGGGACGTTCCCAAGAAGTATCAGGCGACTGCCTCCGTCCTCACACGCGACGCGGACGCCGCCGGCCCCTTCGCCTGGCAGACCGGCTTCGCCCTCGACCGGCCCCTGGCCTATGGGGCGAGCGCCTCGACGCCGGTGGGGATCGTCTGCGCCGGCGGCGAGGACGGCACGCGGGTCTTCGCCGACGTGGTGTTGCTCGGCTGGGATCCCGACGCGGGAAAGCTCGTGTCGCGGCCGCTGCCGCCGCTGCCCGCGCCGAGCACCGCCGGTGGGGCGGCCGTCGTCGGCAGCCATGTGTACGTGGTCGCGGGGCAGGAGGGCCTGGGGCTCGACTCGGCCACGGATCGCCTCTGGCGGCTCGACCTGACGGCGCTCGGTGCCGCCGGCCTCGCCTGGGAGCCGTTGCCACCGGTGCCCGGCGGCCCGCGGGCCTTCGCCATGGTCGCCGCCGTGGCCGACCGCTTGGTCGTGATCGGTGGCCGACGCCAACAACCAGGCACGACGGATCTCGCCGGCGTCCAGCCGCTGGCCGATTGCCACGAGTTCAGCCCGCAGCGGTTCGCCCAAGATCCGGCCACCGCCTGGCGCCGGCGGGCCGACCTGCCGGCACCACTCATGGCCGGCACCGCCGCGGCCTTCGGCCCAAATGCGCTCGTCGTGCTCGCCGCGGCCGACGGCGACCTCCTCAAGCAACTCGCCGCCGATCCGGAGTTCGCCAAGCGGCACCCCGGCTTCCCCAAGCGGGCCTGGGCCTACGACACCGTCGCCGATCGTTGGACGAGCGCCGGCGAGACGCCCGCCTGCCCCGTGACCACGCCGGCGGTGGCCTTCGACGGGGGCGTGGTCTTGGCGAGCGGCGAACTCCGCCCGCGGGTGCGGACGCGTGAGGTGTGGCACGTGCGGGAGCGCGCCGGCCACGCCGGCAGTGAGGCGTCGCATGACTGACGCACCCGGAGCGAGACTTGCCCGCACGGCCTGGGCGATGGTGGCGCTGCTCGTGCCGGTGGCGCTGCTCAACTACCTCGACCGGCAGATGCTCGCCACGATGAAGACGTCGATGGTGGCCGACATCGTCGGCATCGAGACCGACGCCCAATGGGGGTTCGTGCTGGCCTGCTTCAAGTGGGTCTACGCGGTGCTCAGTCCCGTGGGCGGCTACATCGCCGACCGCTTCAGCCGCCGGCTGGTGATCGCGGTGAGCCTGTTCGCCTGGTCGGTGGTCACCTGGGCGACGGGGCACGTGACCAGCTACGAAGGGCTCGTGGCCACGCGGGCCCTGATGGGCGTGAGCGAGGCCTTCTACATCCCGGCCGCGCTCGCCCTGATCGCCGACTTCCACACCGGCCCGACCCGGTCGCGGGCCATCGGCATCCACCAGACGGGGATCTACATCGGCCTGATCCTCGGCGGCTTCGCCGGCTATGTCGCCGACGCGCCGAGTCTCGGCTGGCGCTGGGCGTTCGAGGCGGGGGGGTTCGTGGGCGTGCTCTACGCGGTGCCGCTCTTCTTCCTGCTGCGGGATCCGCCCCGGGCCCGCGCGAGCGGGCCTGGCCTGACGCCGGGCGCGGCGCTGCGTGAGCTCCTCGGCAACCGCGACTTCCTCCTGCTGGTCCTCTACTTCACGCTCCCGGCGATCGCCGGCTGGGTGATCAAGGACTGGATGCCGGTGATCCTCAAGCAGCAGTTCGGGCTCTCCCAGGGGCAGGCGGGCACCATGGCGGTGCTCTGGGTGCAGGTGGCCTCGATCGTGGGCGCGGTGCTCGGCGGGATCGTCGCCGACCGTTGGATGCGGCGAACCGATCGAGGCCGCATCTACACGAGCGCCCTGGGCATGCTCCTGT
>JBILOA010000302.1:0-3608 GCA_044374735.1 Pirellulales bacterium
CGATCCGGGCGGCGTCGGTATCGACGCTCGAGAGCGTCGGGAAACAGAGCTCGCAGTGCGGCACCTCGTTGTCCACGCCGAGGATGCAGATCTCCTCCGGCACGGCGATGCCCCGCTCGCCCGCGATGTCGATCAGCTGCCGGCCGCGGATGTCATTGTGGGCCAGGATCCCGACTGGCTTGGGCAGCTGCTCGAGCCAGGCGGCCAACCGGACGGCGTCGCGGCCGGTTCGCCAGTCGCCCTGGTGACGCTCCGCGACGGCGAACCGATGGCATTGGAAGCCGGCTGCCATCACGGCCTGCTCGAAGGGCCGGTGCCGCACCCAGGAGCTGGCTTCCAGGTCGCAGAAGGCAAACTGCCTCAGCCCCCGCTCGCGAAAGTGGCCCAGCGCCGCGGCTGCAAGGGCCGCGTGATCGGGGACTACCGTCGGCAGGTCGGGATGGGTGTAGACGCTCGACAGGTTCACGACGGCCAGGCCCCGCCGGCGAAGCTCGGCGAACTCGTCGTCGCGGGTGACCAGCGCGATCACCCCTTCACAGCGCGGGGGAAGGTGCTTGATCGCGGAGAGGATGCCCGCCTCGAGAAACAAGGTCGGCTCAGAGCAGATCGACCACCGACCGTGCCGCCCCGCATAGTCGCCCACGCCACGGAGCACATCGCGGTAGAATTGCCGATGCGAGCCGACCAGGGCGGCGACCGTATGGCGACCCTGCGTCGGCAGCGTGGCGGGCATGGGAGGCTCCGGCCCCGGTCGGAGGAAGCGATGCACGGATCATATCGGGCAGACAGGCGGGCTCAAAGCGGCGGCGGCAAAGCCTGGGCCGCACCCCGCGTTCGCGGGATGGCCTGCATGGCGGCGCTGCTCCTTCTGGGGCCTCTGGCCCCCGCAGCGCCGGCCGCGGCTCCGGAACCCGGGCCGGCGATCGACTACGCCCCGCTCGCCTTCTATCCCGACCGCTGGCGGGAACTCGGCGTCGAGCCGCGGCTCCATCCATGGCCGGGGCGAACGCTGGTGCTCCTGACGCCGTCCGCCGATCTCGATCCCGGCACGATGGAGATTTTTCTGCGGCGGCTCGACGCCGGGTGGGAGCACTACGCGGCACTGGTGGGCGTCGAGCCGGCCCCGCACAAGCGGCTCGACGGCCGCCCCACCATCGCCGCCGTACCCGACGGCCGGCTCACCTGCGGGATCGGCTGTGGCCGGGTCGGCTCGACCGGGATCGAGGTGGCCGGCTTCGACCGCGACTTCGCCCTCGTCAAGGAAAGCCCCGCCGCCTTCCCGCACTACTACTTCTACGAGATGGGACGGAACTGGTACGTGTTCGGCGACCGGCACTCGTCGTTCATCACGGGCTATGCGGTGTTCATGAGATACTCGTGCATGGACGCGGCCGCTTGCGAGGACCCGGAGGCGGCCCTGCGGGCGGCGATCGAGCGGGCCGAGGCCGCCCACGCCGCCGGGGAGATGGATTTCCTCCGCGCCTTCACGATGCAGGGAGGCCTGACGGAGAAGGAGCCTCGGCTCGCGGGCTTCGACGGCCCCTGCGACCAGCCGGTGCTCTACGCCTCGGCGATGCTCAAGCTCCGCCGCGACCACGGGGGTGACGCCTGGACGAAGCGGTTCTTCTCGGCCCTGATGCAGTGCCCGGCGGTGCGGCCCAACACGCCGGCCGGGGCCCTCGCCCAGTGCCGGGCCTGGCTGGTGGCGGCCTCGATGGCCGCCCGCCGGGATCTCTCGGATGTGTTTTGCGACCGCTGGCGGCTGCCGATGTCGCCCGCGGCGCGTCGGGCGCTGGCGGCGATCAACTGGCAGGCCGCCGACCTCGACGCGGGTGAGATCCTCGCGAGCCTACCGGCCGACTGACCCATCCCTGCTGATGGAAAACCGTCGCAAGAAAGCCGCCGCAAGCCCGAGGCCAGCCGCTGCACTGAGCATTCCCGCCGGCTCGGGCACGGCGGTGATCGTCACGAAGCCGGTGGCCCCGGACTGGTCGGCTGTGAAGTTGCCGCCACCGGTCGTGTCGTCGTAGCGGATCTGCCACTCGTTGCCGCCGACTGAGAAGGAGTTGAGGTTTGCCAGCGGGCTGCCCTGGTAGTCAAACACGCCGCTGTTCCAACTGCCCGCGTAACTGATCAGCGTGAGCTTCACGGAGCCGTCAGTCGGGAGCGTCGCGGGGTCCAGATCCAGGAGCGTGAGGCTGGTGCCGGAGGCGATCGAGAGGCCGCCCGCCGAGGCCAGCAGGTCGCCGGTTGCGAGTGAGGAGTCGAGTTCGTAGGCGAAGGTCGAGCCCAACAGGAAGTCGACGGTGCCGGTTGCGAGGGACCCGATCGACTCGCCCGGAGAAACCGTGCCGGAGACGCCGAGGACCGCGGTCAGCGACCCGGAGCCGCCGAGCGTGCCGCCGGCGTTCACCGCGTAGGCCGCCCCACCGGTGTGCGTGCCGTTGACGAGCAGCGTGCCGCCCGAGATGGTCGTCGCCCCGGTGTAGGTGTTCGTGCCGGAGAGCACCTGCGTGCCGAGGCCGGTCTTGCCGAACGCCAACACGCCGTCAGTGCCCGCGCCATTGCCGTCCCGGAGCATGCCGGCGAAGGAGCGGGTGATGCCGGTCGGGATGCTGACCGTCAGCGTGCCCGTGTTGGCCAATCCCGACTCGTTCTCGATGACCGCGATCCCGGTGCCGCTGGTCACCAGTCCGCCAATCGTGTCGGACTTGCCGTTCATCCTCAGGATGGACGTGGCGGTTGCGTTCGTGGGATTGAACGTGACGACCGAGGCGTCATTGACCTGATCGGAGTTCGTATACCGGACGACCGTGAACTGGTTGGCATTCACGCTGTCGATCCGCAGCGGCCCGGCGATCGCGTCGAGCCCCGCGGTCTTGGCGAGGGCTACGCCGACGTCCGAGAAGGTGCCCGAGGAGCCGGCCGCCACCGTCGTTCCGGCAAAGGTGTTCCCGGCGGTGCCTCCGATCGTCAGATTTCGCTGCGGGAGCGAGAGCGTGCCGCTCGTGCCGCTGATGAGGCCGCTGAGCGTGCGGCCGTTCCCACCGCCGGTGTCGGAGGTGAAGGTGAATCCGTTGATGTCGATATTGATGTTCGTCGTCGCGTTCTGAAACGTAACGTTCGCCGTCAGCGTGGCATCCTGCTGGTCGCCGATCTGGGCATTGGGAAGGGAATACGTGCCGGAGATGGGTACCGTCGGATTCGTCACCGGCTGGTCGGGCACGATCGCTCCGGACGTGCCCGAGGCGAACCGAGCCGTATAGGTGCCCGCCGCAAAGCCCGTCGGGTTCCGAAAGTAGATCTGCCCCAACTGGGTCGACGTGAGGCCGCCGAAGCCGATCGTGCTCGTCGCGGTGTAGTTAAGCACCTTGATGAACTTGCCGCTCGTCCAGCCAATCGCGGAACTGTCGGCGAACGACACCGATGCCGTGCTGTTCGCGCCCATGTCGATCAGCCCATACGACAGGAGCGTCACGTTCCCGACCGTGTCGCTCCGGTTGTTGAAGTTGAGCAGCCCGCTGGTGTTGGCTTGGGTATTCGAGCCGAAGATGATCTGCGTGGCGTCGTTGACGTTGTTGCTTTGATCCCAGCGCACAACCGGCTGC
>JBILOA010000303.1:0-3607 GCA_044374735.1 Pirellulales bacterium
TCGCCGCCCGGGTGTGCTTCCAGGCGTCGAACGCGGCCGGCGCGTCACCGCCGGCCGGCGGGACGAAGAAATCCACTTCGGCGCCGGTGCTGCGTCCGATCCAGTCGCGCTGGAGCTTCTTGATGCTCTCGGGCCAGGCGAGCTCGTCGAGTTCCCGTTCGAGCCGGTCGGCGTAGGCGGTGATCCGCAGCATCCACTGCCGGAGCGGGATCCGCACCACGGGATGGCCGCCCCGCTCGCTGACGCCGCCGATCACCTCCTCGTTGGCCAGGACGGTGCCGAGGGCAGGGCACCAGTTGACCGGTGCTTCCGACTGGTAGGCCAGCCGGTGGGCGTCGCGATACCGTGCCAGGGCTCCCGCGCCACCGGCTGCGACGGTCGGGGGAATCGGCAGTTCCGCGATCGGCCGTCCGCGCTGCGCGTCGTGATCGAACCACGTGTCGTGGAGCACCAGGAAGATCCATTGCGTCCAGCGGACGTAGGCCGGATCGGTGGTCGCGATCTCCCGGCCCCAGTCGTAGCTGAAGCCGAGCATCTTCAGCTGGCGGCGAAAGGTGGCGATGTTGCGGGCGGTGCTCTCGGCCGGGGGCGTGCCCGTGCGGATGGCATGCTCCTCGGCCGGCAGGCCGAAGGCGTCGAAGCCCATCGGGTGCATCACGCAGGTTCCCCGCATTCGCTCGAAGCGGGTCACGATATCGGTGGCCGTGTAGCCCTCAGGATGGCCGACGTGCAGCCCGTCACCGCTCGGGTAGGGGAACATGTCGAGCACGTACGCCTTGCGGCCGCCCGGCGGGGGCAGTCGTGGTGTGGCGAAGGTGTCGTGCGCGTCCCACCAGGCCTGCCACTTCGGCTCGATCCGCGCGGGCTGGTAGCGGGGCATCCGAAGTGTCCGGGAAAAGGGGCCGCGGGCGGGCTCGGGCAGGGGAGCGCGGGCAGGTCCGCCTGTTCAGCCCGCAACCCCGGGATTCTAATAGTCGGCGAAAATCGGGCAACGTGAGCCCGTGGTTTGGCCGCTGGAGACTTCCCCGCACGATGCCATCAAAGCCAGCCGCTCATGCCGCGGCCGACCCCGCGTCCGCCGAGGTCCTCCAGCGTCGCATGCTTCGGGCCTGCCGGGCCGCCGCGGGCCGGCTCAAGATGGCCGACTCGCTCGGCACGAAGCTCACCGGCAGCGAACTGCTGACCCGGATCCTCGTGGCCAAGCGGGTGCTCGACCGCGTGCTCGGGCCAGACGAGAAGCGGGTGGGCGTGCTCCTGCCGCCCACCGCCGGGGCGGCGATCGTGAACGCGGCGCTCGCGCTCTCCGGCCGCGTGGCGGTGAACCTCAACTACACCTCGACCCAGCCCATTCTCGACATCTGCATCGAACGGGCCGGCCTGAAGCACGTGATCTCGAGCCCGCTGTTCCTGGCCCGGGTGAAGCTCGCGGTCGGCGATCGGATGCTCGATGCCGGCGATCTCAAGAAGCTCGCCACGGCTGCGGACAAGCTCATCGGCTACCTCCAGGCAACGGTCCTGCCGCTCCCGCTCCTGGAGCGGCTGCTGGGCCTCCACCGGATGCGGCCCGACGACGTGTTGACGGTGATCTTCACCTCGGGCTCGACCGGCGACCCCAAGGGAGTGGTCTTGAGCGAGGAGAACGTCTGCTCCAACGTGCGGGCGATCCACCAGTTGCTCCATCTCTCGCCCGCCGACGTCGCCCTCGGGGTGCTGCCGTTCTTCCACTCCTACGGCTACACGACCACGCTCTGGACCCCGCTCGTGCTCGACCCGGCGGTCGTCTACCACGCCGACCCACGGGACGCCCAGGTGGTGGGCCGCCTGGCCCGGGAGCATCACGCCACGATCCTGATGGCCACGCCCACCTTTCTGCGGATCTACGTGCGCCGGACGGCGGCGGAGGATTTTTCCAGCCTGGAGGCGGTGTTCGGGGCGGCCGAGAAGCTGCCCAAGGAGGTCTGCGACGCGTTCGAGCAGAAGTTCGGCGTTCGTCCGGTGGAGGCCTACGGTGCGACGGAACTCGCCCCGCTCGTCGCGGTCAACGTGCCCCCCGCCCGCCACGTGCCGGGTCGGCCGGTCGACGCCCGCGAAGGCACGGTGGGCCAGCCGATCGCCGGCTGCCGCGCCCGGATCACCGACCGGGAGGGAGTCCGCGAACTTCCGGTGGGCGAAGAGGGGTTGCTCTGGATCGCGGGCCCGAACGTGATGCAGGGATACCTCGACCGCCCGGATCTCACCTCGCAGGTCGTGCGCGACGGCTGGTACTGCACCGGCGACATCGCCCGACTCGACCGCGAGGGCTTCATCACGATCACCGGCCGCGAGAGCCGGTTCTCGAAGATTGGTGGCGAGATGGTGCCCCACCTCTCGGTCGAGGAGGCCGTCAACGAGGCGCTCGGGGCGTCGGACGGCGAACTGTTGGCCGTGGTGACCGCGGTGCCCGACCGGGCCAAGGGGGAACGGCTGGTCGTGTTCCATCTGCCGACCGAGCGGGAGATCGGCGGCGTGGTGGCGGCGCTCCGCGACAAGGGCCTGCCCAACCTCTGGATTCCCGGGGCCGATGCCTTCGCCACGATCGAGGAGATGCCGGTGCTCGGCACGGGCAAGCTCGACCTCAGGCGGCTCGGTGACCTGGCCCGCGAGCGGTTCGGCGAGGCGGACGCATGACAGGGCCGGGGTAGCCCGTGCCATCTCGCCGGACGCTCGCTACGCGACCAATCCGCCTTCGGCGGCTCGGTGCCCGCCTGCCCTTCGTTCGCTCGAAGGAAACCTCGCTGCGCAATCCTGCTTCACTCGGTTTCCTACGCCGCTCGATTGGCACGGGCTACCCCTCCAGCCCTTCCGATAACCAACAGAAGTAAAACCAAATGTCGGCTTCTCTGCCGCTCGACTGCATCCTCGGCCGCTGCGACTCGCTGCGGGCGGAGGTTTTTTTTCGCGCGGAGGTGCCGCCGGGCGTGGCGGCGGACGAGGCCGCGCTGATCGGCACGCTCACCGGCCCCGACTGCAAACACGCGATTACCCTCCCGGTGACGGCGAAGCTCGGGCCGGTGCCCGGGCCGGCCGGTGAGCCAGGACTGGCGGCCGCGAGCACCCTCGTCGCGCGGGCTATCCTGACCGAGCCCTCGTTCTGGACGCCCGAGTTGCCGGGCCTCTACCGCCTCGAGTCCCGGCTCGTCGTCGCGGGCCGGGAGGTTGCCGCGTGGCGGCGGTCGGTGGGGCTGCGACGCCTGGGGGTGCGGGGGCGGTCGCTCTGGCTCGACGGCCGACGGTACGTGCCGCGCGGGCTCGTGGCCTCGGCGGAGCGGGTCGAACTGCCGGCGTTTCGTGCCGCGTCACTCGCGGCGGCCGTGCCCGACCCGTCCGAAGCGTTCCTGGCCCACTGCGACGCCGAGGGCGTGGCCGTGCTCGGCCTGCTCGCCGCCGACGCCGGCCGACCGCTGGACATCGAGGCGGCCGCCACCATCGCCCGCTGGGCCTGGCATCCGGCGCTGGTCGCGGCCGTCGTGCCCCGCGGTGTGTCGGCCGAGGCGGCCGGAGGCCTTGCGACCGCGACTCGTGGCCGGCGGGGCACGCTGTTGGTCGCCTGGGAGGCCGACGGCTCGCG
>JBILOA010000304.1:0-3600 GCA_044374735.1 Pirellulales bacterium
GCTAGCACACGATCTTGTGGCGGCAGCCCGCACAAACCACAAAATCGAAATAATCGTTGCAATCGGCCTTGTCGGGAATAAGTTCGGCCCCCGTCGCGACCGCGCGGCCCGGTACCCATGGATGGGAGCCGGTTCGATTCCCTGTCACGGAGGACCTCGATGGCTGCCAAGCCCCTGATCGGCATCAACACCGACTACCGTTCCGCCCGCAAGGAGCACGCCGCGCTCTCGTTCGTCGCGGCCGGCTACTACGACGGGATCCTGGCCTCGGGCGGCATCCCCGTGATCCTGCCCCCCCTGGGCGAGGAGGACGACATCGTCCGGGTGCTGGACATGCTCGACGGGATCGTGCTCGTGGGCGGCGGTGACCTCGACCCTCGCCGCGACGGCTACATGCCCCATCCGTCGGTCCGCGTGATGGAGCCCCGACGCGAGGACTTCGACCGGCTCCTGGCCAAGCACATCTGCGCCCGCCACATGCCGGTGCTCGGCGTGGGCAGCGGTATGCAACTGCTCAACATCACGGAAGGGGGAACGCTCTTCCTCCACCTGCCGGAGGATCTCCCCAAGGCCATCCCCCACAAGGACCCGACCGACCTGGCCCACCGCCATGCCCTGCTGGTCGAGCCCGGCTCGGTCATGGAGCGGGTCTACGGCGACGGCGAGATCCGGGTCAACAGCATGCACCACATGGCGATCGACGACCTGGCCCCGAGCTTCCGCGTGACCGCCCGGGCCCCGGACGGCGTGGTGGAGGCGATCGAGAGCACCGTCGAGAACTGGACGGCGATCGGCGTGCAGTTCCACCCCGAGGCCGATACTGCCTCCGCCCTCGACGTGAAGATCTTCGAGGAGTTCATCATCGGCATCACGGGCGTCGTGCCCGAGATGCGGCTGGTCGCGTGACGCGATAGATGTCAATCGCCGGCCCGTCGGTCGCCCCCAGCGGCCGACGGGCCGGCAGCTTTTCCACGGCGAGGCCGGCTGCAGCGGCGGCCGGCTCGAACTCCGCCGCCCGCGCCCGGCCGGGATCGGCCACGAGCGCCAGACCGTCGGCCGCGAGCGTCGCCGCGAGCATCCCGGTGAGCGCCAGGGCGTGGTGCTTTTCGTAGAGCACGTCGGCGGCCGTCACCAGGTCGAACAGGCCCAGGTCGTCGGGCGGACGCCGCCAGTCGACGAGCCGCACGGCCAGGCCATGGGCCCCGTTGCGGTCGGCGTTGTAGCGGACACCCTCGAGCGCGGCCTCCTCGTAGTCGCTGGCCGTGGCGGCGAAACCCCGCCGGGCAGCCACCACCGCCGGCAGGCCGAGGCCACAGCCAAGCTCGAGGAAGCGGCGCCCCGCCCCGTCCAGGGTGGCGACTTCCTCGGCCAAGACGACCGCCGACTCCCAGACGTTGGCCCAGTAGGGAATCCGCTCGTCGGCCCTGAAGGCCTCCTCGTCGATCAGCGCGTCGACGTCGGGCGGGCACCAGAAGCGGTACACCTCGCCACGGATGTCGATCCGCCGCTCAACCGGGGCAAACCGCTCGTAGTTGTCAGCCTGGCTCATGGTGCCGGATACAGTTTTCGGATTTCTGGAATGCCCATGGATAGGAGGGGCTGCCCGTGCCAATCGAGCGGCGTAGGAAACCGAGCGCAGCAAGGATTGCGAAGCGAGGTTTCCTTCGAGCGACCGGAGGGCAGGATGCCCGCAGGGAGCGTCCGGCGAGATGGCACGGGCAGCCCCGACGCGTCACCCACGATCGTCCACGGCTGAATCCGCCCGCCACCAGCGACGCCGCGGGCCGCCCGCCCCGTCGCCCCTGCAACCGTCACATTCGGCAGCCGTTTTCCCACCGGAAATCCCGTCCTTCGTCGCGTGAAGCCCTGCCGTGTGGCACGATTGTACGGTTTCGCGCCAGCCCGTCCCCGTTTCGGCCACCGCATGCTCACCGACTACGACCTTCACCTCCTGGGCGAGGGCCGGCACTGGAAGAGCTACGAGAAGCTCGGGGCCCAACTGGAGACCCACGACGGCGTCGCGGGAGTGAACTTCGCCGTCTGGGCCCCGAACGCCGACCGCGTCGACCTCGTGGGGGATTTCAACGGCTGGGACGGCTCCGGGCACCGGATGCACAAGCGGATCCCCTCGGGCGTCTGGGAGCTGTTCGTGCCGGGGCTCTCGGCCGGCACGCTCTACAAATATCGCGTCCACTCCGCCGGCGCGGCGAGCGACCGGGCCGATCCGTACGGCTTCGGCGCCGAGGTGCCGCCGCGAACGGCTTCGATCGTCACCGACCTGACCACCTACCGCTGGCAGGATGGCGATTGGATGGCCTCCCGGGCCGCGAAGAACGCCCTCGACGCCCCGCTCAACATGTACGAGGTGCACCTCGGCAGCTGGCGCCGGCCGGGCGACGATCCCCACCGCTGGCTCTCCTACGCCGACCTCGAGCGCGAACTCGTGCCCTACGTCGTGGAGATGGGCTTCACCCACGTCGAGTTCCTGCCCCCCACCGAGCATCCGCTCTCCGCCAGCTGGGGCTACCAGACCATCGGCTTGTTCGGCGCCACCAGCCGATTCGGCTCGCCGCAGGCCCTGATGTCGCTGATCGACGCGCTGCATCGGGCGGGGGTGGGCGTGATCATCGACTGGGTGCCCGCCCACTTCCCCCGCGACGGCCACGGCCTGCGACGGTTCGACGGCACCGCGATCTACGAGCACGAAGACCCCCGCAAGGGCGAGCACCCCGACTGGGGCACGCTGATCTTCAACTACGGCCGCAACGAGGTGGCCAACTATCTCGTCTCCTCCGCCCTGTTCTGGCTCGACCGCTACCACGTGGACGGGCTGCGGGTCGACGCCGTGGCTTCGATGCTCTATCTCGACTACAGCCGCAAGGACGGCGAGTGGGAGCCGAACTGCTTCGGTGGCCGGGAAAACCTCGAGGCGATCGAGTTTCTCAAGACCTTCAACATCCAGGCCCACACTCATTTTCCCGGCACGCTCACCATCGCCGAGGAATCGACCTCCTGGGCGGGCGTCTCCCGGCCCACCTACGTGGGCGGCCTGGGCTTCAGCCTCAAGTGGAACATGGGCTGGATGAACGACACGCTGCGGTACATGCGGCACGACCCGGTGCACCGCAAGTATCACCACGACGAGCTCACCTTCAGCCTGATCTACGCCTTCCACGAGAACTTCGTGCTCCCGCTCTCCCACGACGAGGTGGTGCACGGCAAGGGCTCGCTGCTCGGCCAGATGCCGGGCGACCTGTGGCAGAAGTTCGCGAACTTGCGGCTGCTCTACGCCTACATGTGGTGCCACCCCGGCAAGAAGCTGCTCTTCATGGGGGGCGAGTTCGGGCAGTGGACGGAGTGGAACTTCGACGAGAGCCTGCAATGGCACCTGCTGGAGTGGGAGAGCCATCGGGGCCTGTCGCGCACGGTCGCCGATCTCAACGACCTCGTCCGCCGCGAGCCGGCCCTCCACGAGCTCGACTTCGACGGGCCGGGCTTCGAGTGGATCGATTGCCACAACTGGCAGGACAGCGTGCTCGTGTTCATCCGCCGGGCCCGGGACCCGGCCGACTTCCTGGTCGTGTGCTGCAACTTCACCCC
>JBILOA010000305.1:0-3579 GCA_044374735.1 Pirellulales bacterium
CGCAGGTCGTCGACCCCGTAGGTGTTGTCGATTGACATCATCGCCACGCCGTGGCGTACGCTCGCGAGCGCCTCGACCGGCTCGTCGCCGATCCGCTGCGTGGGGCTGTCGGCCGTGACGAGTTCGGGATGCTTCTCCTCGAGCGCGCGCAACTCGTCCAGGAGCCGGTCGTAGTCCCGGTCGCTGATCTCGGGGGCCGCCTCGACGTAATACTTCCGGTCGTGGTGCCGGATCTCGTCGCGGAGGCGGGCGATCCGGGTGGCGGCCGAGGCGGTCACGGCTCGTCGGCTCCCGTGGCGTCGGAGCCGCGGGCGGCCCGCTCACGGCGGATCCGCTCGCCGGCGACATGATCGACCCAGATCGCCCCCACCGTGGCCACGGCCAGGACCGCGATCTCGCCGATCAGCAGGGGCGTGCCGTAGCGGGCCAGGAAGACGTCGAGCACATGGTTGCCGCCCGTGGCGGCGGCGGGCCGCACGCCGCGGAGCACGGCCACGCACGAGGCGGCCGCGGTGATCGTGAACGCGAAGCCCGCGATCCCAAGCAGGGCGTAGAACGGGTTACGCGGGGGGCGTGGCATGGGCAGGCCTGCGTCCGGGAAACACATGATTATACCGCGGGCTCGGGGTTGCCCATGCCGAGTCGCCGGACGCACGGTGACGCAGGCTCAGGGTCGTCCGTGCCACGTCGCCGGACGCGCGCTGCGGCCCTCCAGGCCTCCGCTCGCTCCGTGCTGCCCTCGCTTCGGCATCCTGCCTGCGCTCGGCCAGCAAGGCCGGCTCTATGGCACGGGCGACCCCTCGCGGCCAAACAGTTGGGGCAACAGGGAACGTCAATCACGTTCCAGGCACCGCGGCGGCTACGCGGCGGCCTTCGTGCGGGCGAGCAACTGCTCCGCGGCGGCCACCACCCGCTCGACCTCGATGCCGGCCATGGAGACCGTGTCGGTCTTGCGATCGTCCCACTTCGGCCGCAGGGCCTCGGGTGGCTCGACGCAGATGTGGTGCGAACCGTACGGCCCGTTCCGGGCCGCGGGCACCGGCCCGAACAGGCCGACGCAGGGTGTGCCGACCGCGGCGGCGAGGTGCAACGGGCCGGTGTCGCCCGAGATCACGAGCCGCGAGAGTCGAAACAACTCGCCGAGGTCCTGGAGCGTGGTGTCGGTCGCCACGACCGCCTCGCCGCAGGCCTCGGCGGCGATCTGCTCCGCGAGGGCCCGCTCCTCACTTCCACCCCAGACCACGAGCGGTCGGATGCCGTGACGGCGATGGAGGCAGCGGGCCAGCGCCGCAAACCGTTCGGCCGGCCAACGCTTGCTCGCCCAGCCCGCGCCCGGATTGATCACCACGGGCGGATCGGTGAGTCGCAGGCCGGTGAGCCAGTGCCGCACCCGCTCGCGGCTCACCGGCCACGTGGGCATGTCGAACGACGGCCGGCTCTCGCGGACCCCCAGCGGCACCAGCAAGTCGCAGTTGCGATCGACGACGTGGGTCGCGACCGGCTTGACGAGATTCGTCGCAGCGAGCCAGGAGTATTCGCGGGCGACGGGCCGGGCGAAACCGATCCGCATCCGGGCTCCCGAGAGCCAGGAGGCCACGCCGCTCTTGAGCAGGCCTTGGAGATCGATCGCCACGTCGGGCGCGAAGGCCCGGAGTTGCTGGCGGAGCGAGAGCACCGCGGCCGGCGACTTGAGCCAGCCACGGGGCAGGCGAAACAGGTGGTCGATGGCGGAGTGGCCGGCGAGCACGTCGGCAGCGCGACCCTCGACCGCCCAGCCGATCCGGGCCTCGGGGAAGGCCCGCTTGAGTGCCACGGCGACCGGCACGCCGTGCAGGACATCGCCGATGGCCGACAGTTTGACGACGACGATCGAGCGGGGGGCGGGCATGGTCTCGCACCGGGAGAGCGATCGCAGAGGATCGCGTGCGCCCCCCCGGGAGGACAAGATCAGTTTCGCCGGCGGGGGCGTGAGTTTTTCGTGAGCCCGCAGCCCCCGCCGGGGCAGGCCGCCGTTCAACCGCCGGACAACTCGCACAGCAGCGCGTCGGCGACGGTCTGCGGACAACTCCAGACCACGAAGAAGAGCGATTCGCGCACCAGCCGCTCGGCCGGGTGCCCCTGGACGAAGCCGGCGCCCTTCGAGGCGGTCAGCGCCGCCTGCCCGGCCCGGAGCGCGAGGTCGGTGGCGGCGGTCCGGAGCCGGTCCCGGTCAGTGGCCGCGAGACCCTCGCGGGCGGCCTGTGTCAGCCGCTGGAAGAGTCTCCCGAGTTCGGCAGCGAGCCGCTCCGCGACCGGGGCAAGCGGCTCGCGGCGTGTCGCCTCGGCTGCGACCAGGGCGATCGACGCCCGAGCCGCGCCCAGCGCCAGGGCCGTCGTCGCCAGGCCGCCCGTGCGGGGAGCGTTCTGCTCGGGTGGCTCGATCACGTGTGCCGGCCGCGCGCCCGTGAGGCGAACCGCGGCGGTCCGGCTTCCGGAGAGCGCCAGCATCGCCAGCGGCGGCTCCAGCGTCACCCCGGCCGCGGTCGTCGGCACCACGAAGTAGACCTGCTGTCCGTCCGGCGCCTGAGCGCCCGTCACGATCGTCGCGCAGGCATCGGCGCCGGTCACCCAGGGACACACCCCGTCGAGCCGCCAGCCGGCGGCGTCGCGGTCGGCGGTAAGCGCGGGCCGGCCGAGGTGTCGGCGACTCGTGGTCAGTTGCGAGATGCCGACGGTCGTGAAGGTCTCGCCCCGGGCCAGCGGCGGGAGCAGGGCCCTCCGCAGTTCCGCTGGCCCGGCGGCGATGATCCGCACGGCCGCGGCCCACTGCGAGAGCGCCAGCGCCGTGGTCAGGCAGGCCGTGGCGGTCGCGGCGAGCGTCTCGACGAGCGTTTCCTCGTGGTCGGCCGTGCCACCGCAGTCGGCGGGCACGAACCGGGCGAGGATGCCGGCACGGGTGAGCACCCGCACCGCGCCGCTCGCCCACGGACCCTCCACCGCGGACCGCTCCGCGAGGCTCGCGAGTTCCTCGCAGGCGGCGTCGAGCGCTGCGTGGGCGGCGGAGTCGGAACACGAGGCCATAACCAGAGCATCATACGCAGGGTTCGGCTCCGGCGCACGCCTGCTCCGCTGCGGCTATACTGCCGCCACTTCTGGCAGGCGGTCCCCTCCTCTCCGAATCCCACCTGGAGCCCCAACCATGAGCCAAGCCGAAGACATCGCCCGCGGCAGCACCATCGCCGCGCCCGCCACCGCCAACGGCGCAGCCCACGTTGGTCACCTGCCCCCGCGGCTCGACGAGCTGTCGCCCCAGAACCTGTACGACAAGTGCATGGCGCTGGCCGGCAACCTGTGGTGGAGCTGGCATCCGGAAGTCACCAACCTGTTTCGCGATCTCGACCCCGTCCGCTGGCGGCAGCTCGACCACAACCCGATTGCGCTGTTGGCGGAGTTCACGCCCGAGCGGCTCGAGGCCCGGGCGGCGGAGCTGGTGCTCTACAGTCGGATCAACCAGGCCCATCGCCGGATGAAGGAATACCTGGCGGCCGAAAACACCTGGAGCACGGTCCACGCCGGCGTGCTGGGCTCGAAGCCAGTCGT
>JBILOA010000307.1:0-3578 GCA_044374735.1 Pirellulales bacterium
GTCGATCGGCGAGATCGAGAGCGTCAAGGCCGTGAGCGACTTCTACGCCCCGGTCTCGGGCGAGGTGGTGGCCGTCAACGCGGCCCTGCCCGGCAACCTCGAGACGCTCGGCCAGGATCCCTACGGCGCCGGCTGGCTCGTGAAGCTCCGCCCGGCCGACACGGCCGAACTGGGAACCCTCCTCGACCAGGCCGCCTACGACACGCTCGTGAAGAGCCAGCCTCACTGACCCCGTGCCCCACGCCTCAGCCACGAGCGGCCTGATCGCCTGGTGGGACGAGCCCGCCCCCGGGCCCGAGAACATGGCGGCCGACGAGGTGCTGGCCGCGGAGGCGGTGGCCCTCGATCGACCGCTGGTGCGGATCTATGGCTGGTCCGAGCCGACCGTTTCCCTCGGTGGCTTCCAGCGTCTGGCCGACGCTCGGGCCGCGACCGTGATCGCCGGGCTGCCGCTCGTGCGGCGGCCGAGCGGTGGCGGCGCGATCGTCCACGGCACCGACCTCACCTACGCGGTGGCCGTGCCCCGCAGCCATGCCTGGGGCGGCGACCCGCAGGTGCTCTACGACGTGTTCCACGAGTCGCTCGCCGCCGAACTGCGGGAGCGAGGCGTGGCGGCCCTGCGGCATCCGGGCCGGGATCGTGCGGCGGGCGACGACGAGCGGCTGCTCTGCTTCGACCGTCGCGCCCGCGGCGACCTGGTGGTGCAGACGGCCGCCGGCGGCACCGACGGCGACAAGATCTTGGGCAGCGCCCAGCGGCGGCTCCGCGGGGCGGTGCTGCAGCATGGCAGCCTTCTGCTTGAGCCGCCGCCAATCCCCACGGCGACCCATCCGGGCCTGCTGCGGCTCCATCCCTCGGCCGTGGCCTGGGATCTTCGCCAACTGGTCGTGGCCTGGCTCACGCGCGTGGCCGCCGAGTCCGGCGGGCCGCTCGACTCACACGCCGCCGCCTATGCCCCGGCCCGCGCCCGCCTGATCGCCGACGCGGCCGTGCGGTTTCGCGAGGCGGCCTGGCTCGGCCGCCGCTGACCCCACGCCAGCGCGGGCGGTGGCTATGCGAGGGGGGGACGCCTCTGGTAACCTTGGGTCCGGGCGGTCGCCGCAGATCGCGGCTCGGTGCACGACGCCTGGGGGTGACCCTTCCACCGCCGATCCGGAATCCCGCCTTCGCCATGGTCACCAAGCTCGTCGTAGCCTCCGGCAAGAGTGCCGGCCGCAGCATTTCGATCAAGCGGAACAAACTCTTGATCGGCCGGGCCGAGGAGTGCGACGTGCGGCCCCTCAGCGAGGAGGTCAGCCGGCGTCACTGCGCCGTGATCGTGGGCCCGGCCGACGTCTGGGTCGAAGACCTGGGCAGCCGCAACGGCACCTTCGTCAACGGCGATCGGATCGAGGCCAAGACGAAAGTTTCCGACGGTGACATGATTCGGGTGGGTTCGCTCGAACTGCGGGTTTCGTGCCAGGCGCCCGCGGCGGCGCCGGGCGGCGAGGAGGACGTCTCCCGCTGGCTGATGGCCGATGACCAGGCAGCCACGACCTCCGACACCACCCGGTCGGTCGCCGCCGCGAAGCCGGAACCGGGCGAGTCCGGGGAGAGCTCGTTCGTGGGGGGCCTCGAGACCGCCGCGACCGGTTCGCCGGAGGGTTCGGCGGCCCGCTCCTCGACGACCCTTTCGGTCCAGGACCTCAAAGACTCCAAGATCAAGCCGGGCGTGCTGCCCACCCAGGCGGCGGCCAAGAAGGCCGACTCCTCCCGCGACGCCGCGGCCGAGGCGCTCAAGAAGTTCTTCGACCGGAAGTGAGCCGGCCTCCTGGGGTGGGGTCGTGACGGTCGGGCAGGCCGTGCCGGCATCACGACCGGGATGCGCCGCGAATTTTCGCCCACCGGCACCTCTTGCCCCGCCGGCAGCGGTCATGCTTCCGGCAGAGTTTGACGCGACGGCGGCCGGCCGTCGCGAACAGCCCCAGGAGACGCCGCCATGTCCGCCACGATCCCCACGCCCCGCTCCGCCCGCCGCTCTCCCGCCGCCAGGGCCGCCGTCCGCCACGGGCGTCGCCGGCTCATCGACCCGACGACCTGCGAGCGGGATTACGCCGCCGATGAAATGGAGTTCATGCAGGCCCTCGACCACTACAAGCGGACCAGCGGCCGGATGTTTCCGACCTGCAGCGAGGTCCTCGAGGTGGTGAAGTCGCTGGGATACCGCCGGGAACAGGCCTGACGCGAGGCCGAGGCCGGGGTTGCCCCGGGGCCGCGGGGCTCGGTACCTTCCCGCCCCCCGGAAACGGTCTGCGCATGCGTCCTGCCCTTGCCATCCTCAGCGTCCTGTCGTTGGCCGCGGCCGTGGGCTGCAAGCCCATGGGAGGCAACGAGTCGAACCAGGGCGTGCAGCTCTACCAGCAGGGCAACTACCTCGGCGCCGTCAACTCCTTCCAGGAGGCGCTGGCCAAGCAGCCCGGCAACCCCGACTGCTTTTACAACCTCGGGGCGACCTATCACCAGCAAGCCAAGGTGTTCAGCTCGGACGCCGACCGCCAGGTGGCGGAGCAGTACTACCACCTCTGCCTGGCCCGCAACCCGGACCACGTCGCCTGCCAGCGGGCGTTGGCCGTGCTGCTGGTCGAGGAGGGTCGCGGACCGGAGGCCGTGTCGAACCTGCAGTCGTGGGCGGCGGCCCGGCCGACCAATCCCCAGCCCCACATCGAACTGGCGCGGCTGGCTGCGGAGCACGGTGACTTGCGGGAGGCCGAGAACCAGCTCGTCGACGCGTTGGCGATCGACCCCAACAATCCGCGGGCACTGGTCGCACTTGGCCAGATGCGGGAAAGCGCCGGCGATCCGGCCCAGGCGATGGCCAACTATTCCCGCGCCTTGGCGATCGATCCCCAACAGCCGGTCGTGGCGGCACGGGTCGCCTCGCTCAGCAGTTCGCCTCCCGCGGGGGTCGCCGTCGCCTCGCTGCCACCCGCCGCCGCCGGCGTCGTCACCGCGCCCGCCGCCCCGCCCGGCCCCATCGCGGCGGCTCCGCTGCCGCCGGGAACGCCGGCCCGTTGACCGGTTCCGGCGCCGCTCCTATCCTGCGAGCGGTTCCCGTGGATCCCGGTGCCTCACGATGGCCGACCGCGTCTTCAACTTCTCACCCGGCCCGGCCGTGCTGCCCCTGCCGGTGCTGGAGCGGGCTCGGGACGAAATGCTCTGCCTGCCGGGCGTCGGCAGTTCGATCCTCGAGATCAGCCATCGCAGCCCGGCTTTCGACCGCATCCTCGACGAGACGCTCGCCGGCCTGCGCGGCCTGCTGGGCATCGGCTCCGATTACGAGATCGTGTTCCTCCAAGGGGGAGCGAGCCTGCAGTTTTCGATGGTGCCGATGAACCTGCTGAGGGGCCAGCCGGGCAAGGCCGACTACGTGCTCACCGGTACCTGGGGAAGCACCGGCATCAAGGAGGCCCGCCGGGAGGGTGCGGTACACGTCGCCTGGGACTGCGCCGCGACCAACTACGACCGGCTGCCCCGGCCCGGCGAGATCACGCTCTCCGAGCGGCCCGCCTACGTGCACGTCACGAGCAACGAGACGATCC
>JBILOA010000306.1:0-3578 GCA_044374735.1 Pirellulales bacterium
CCGGCCTGGCTGATCGCATACTCCCAAAACCTCGAAACCGACCCGATCCACCGCGGCAAGTGGATCCGGGAGAAGCTGCTGGCCGGGACGATCCCGGACGTGCCGATCACGGTCGATGCGGTGATCCCGCCGGACCACGCGAAGACGATGCGGCAGCGGATGGAGGGCCGCACGGGGGCGGACTACTGCTGGCGGTGCCATCAGAAGATGGACCCGCTGGGTTTCCCCTTCGAGCTGTATGACGATTTTGGTCGATTCCGCACGCAGGAAAACCTGGAACACCCCGAGAACCTGATCAAGCCGGCCCCGAAGCACAATGCGCCAGTCGAGGAACTGACGTTCGGCGCCCACCTGCCGATCTACAAGACGCTGCCGGTCGATGCCCGTGGTGTGTTGAACGGAACGGGTGATGCAACACTCGATGGCGATGTCACGGACGCCTTCGACCTGATCGACCGGCTGGCGAAGTCTGACAAGGTCCGCCAATCGATCATCCGTCACGCATTTCGGTACTTCATGGGGCGGAACGAGACGCTCTCCGATTCCAAGACGCTGATCGACGCCGAGCAGGCCTACCTCGAGACCGACGGCAGTTTCGACGAAGTGATCGTCTCACTGCTCACCTCTGATTCCTTCATCTACCGCACGTCCGCTGCCAAGGAGTAGGTCCCGATGTTCAACCGCCGCGAACTTTTGAAGACAACGGCTCTTGGCACCACGACGCTGGCGGTCACGCCATCGTTCAACCACCTGCTCGCCGCTCCGGCAAGCGCCGCGCCGGCCGGTATGCCGCATCGGTTCGTGTTCATCCGCAAGTCCAATGGCAACCAGCCGTTCCAGTTTGCACTCCCGTCGTTTTCAGCTGAAGAAGCGAAACTGGACACCGAGAAGAAGGCCTTCGAGGTGCCGCTCGACAAGCACGAACTTCCCGATTGGCTGCGTGGGCTCGACGCTCACAAGCCGCACATGACCGTGCTCCACGGCATTTCCATGGCGGTCTCCGGAGGCGGGCACTACTCCTATTCCGGCTGCATGGGTGCCTACAAGGCCGGGCGCGACATCCTCAGCAACATCAAGTGGGCGACGGTCGACTTCGAGTTGGCGAAGCTGTTCCCCTCGCCGTTCGGCCACGTGGAGATGTCGCTGGCGGCCGCGAACGAGAGTGATTTCCGGTCAGGGATCGTCCCGGGATTCTCCGCCCCGGCCGCCCAGCAGCGGAACTATTGCTTCGCCGACCCGATGACCGCCTACAGCGAGTTGTTCAAGTCTGTCTTGAATCGGGGGATGGTCTCTTCCGACAACGCCCTGCTCGCCTATCTCCGCGACGAGGAGACCCGCCGGCTGCAGGGATTGGACGGCGAGGAACGGTTGAAGATCGAGAACCAGGTCCAGGCGCTCGGGGCGATCCGCGAGCGCAACGAAAAGGTCACGGCGCTCGGCGACACCATCACCAAGCACCTGCCGAAGATCGACCCCATCCATGAAAGCGGCGGGCCGGACGCGACCCTGCCCCAGAAGATGGAAGCCTTCAGCGATGTCATCGCCGCCGCGCTCGCGTCGGGCCTGACCAACGTGGTGACCTACACCATCGACAACCTGGCCACCAACATCAGCACCCTGCCCGAGAACGAGGAGAAGACCAGCATCCACGCGGTCGGCCACGGCATGGGCGGCAGGTCGGACTACATCCGGAGCGTGATGCAGACCTATCACATGAAGCAGGTCGGCATCCTGGTCGACAAGCTCAAGGCCACCCCCGAGGGCAACGGTACGCTGTTCGACAACACCACGATCATCTACATGCCCGAAACCGGGGCCGGCCACCACGCCCCCGACACCGAAGCACCGATGGTGATTCTGTCCGGCAAGAACGCGAAGCTCGACATCGCCGGCCGCTACATCCGCCTGCCATTCCACGGCACCGAGGGCCACAAGACGCTGAGCAACTGGTACACCACGCTGCTCAACGCCTACGGCAACCCGATCGAGCACTACGGCGACCTGGACCTGACCATGCAACGCAACCGACTGGACCAGACGGGCGCGATCAAACGGTTCCTGGCGTAAGCCGCGGGCCGGGCGTAAGCCGCGGGCCGGGCTCTCCCTTACAGCCCCTTGTCCTCGAGGAAGTTGAGCAGGTCGGCAACGCGGTTGGAGTAGCCCCACTCGTTGTCGTACCAGCTCACCACCTTCACGAAGTTGCCCAGGCCGATCGTGTCCACGGCCGAGAAGATCGAGCTGTGGGGGTCGCCCTTGAGGTCGGTCGAGACGAGTTCCTTCTCGGTGTACCGCAGGATGCCCTTGAGCGGCCCCTCGGCCGCCTTCTTCATGGCGGCGTTGATCTCGGCCGGCGGGGCGTCCTTCGCGAGCACCGCGGTGAAGTCGACCACGCTGACCGTCGGCGTCGGCACGCGGAAGGCCATGCCGGTGAACTTGCCCTGGAGCGCCGGGATCACCAGGCCCACGGCCTTCGCCGCGCCCGTGCTCGAGGGGACGATGTTGAGGGCGGCGGCCCGGGCGTCCCGCAGGTCCTTGGCGGCCGTGTCCACGGTCTTCTGCGAGTTGGTGTAGGCGTGGACCGTGGTCAGGAGGCCCTTCTCGATCCCGAAGGTCTCGTGGAGCACCTTGGCCACCGGCGCCAGGCCGTTGGTGGTGCAGGAGGCGTTGGAAATCACGTGGTGCTTCTTGGGGTCGTACATCTCGTTGTTGACGCCCAGCACGATCGTCAGGTCCTCGTTCTTGGCCGGGGCCGAGATCACGACCTTCTTGACGCTGTCCCGCTTGTGGGCGACGGCCTTGGTGGCGTCGGTGAAGAAGCCCGTGCTCTCCACCACGATCTGCACGTTTTCACTGCCCCACGGAATCGCGCCGGGATCCTTCTCGGCGAACACCTTGATCTTGTGGCCGTCCACGATCAGGTCATTGCCCTCGTAGGCGACCTTGCCCTTGAAGGGGCCGTAGTTGGAATCGAACTCCAGGAGGTGGGCGTTGGTCTTCGCATCGGTGAGGTCGTTCAGGGCCACCACCTGCACGTCGCCGTTGAGGCCGTACTTCTCGTAGATGGCGCGGTAGGTGAGGCGGCCGATGCGGCCGAAACCGTTGATGCCGACGCGAATGGGCACGGGCGATCTCCTGGGGAACGATGAGCACGGGGCACGGAACCGGCCCGAGTGGGCCCGCGACGCCGCGGGGGGCCGGTGAGGAAAGCGGCGGGAATATACACGCGCGCCGCGGCGATGCTCAATCGGCCGCCCCCGACCGGCGGCGAAACCTCGCGTGGCCGGCGGCCGGCGGCGCGCGGTAGGCTCGCGGTCGCCATGCCCGAGCCTGTCATCCGCCTCGAGAACGTCCGCAAGAGTTTCGCCATGCCGGGCGGCGAGCGGGTCGACATCCTCGACGTGCCCGGCTTCGTCCTGGCCGCCGGCGAGCAGGCGGCGCTCGAGGGCTCGAGCGGTTCGGGGAAGTCGACGCTCCTGCACGTGATCTCGGGGATCATGCGGCCCGACTCGGGGTTGGTCGAGGTGGCCGGCACCGACATCACGAGGCTCCCGGAGGGCCAGCGCGACCGGCTCCGGGCC
>JBILOA010000308.1:0-3577 GCA_044374735.1 Pirellulales bacterium
ACCACGACGGGCCGCCGGTGGGCAAGGAAAAGCACGGCTTCAGCACCCAGGCGAAGCTCGTGGAGCGGAATCGGGCCCGACTCGCCAAGGGGATAATCTCCCGGCTCTCCGATAACGGCCTCCACTACTCGTGGGACTGGGACGGCGTTCATTTCCAGATGCTCGGCATCTATCCCGCCGACACCCAGCACGAAAAGGTGAAATACAACCGCGTCTGGCACGACCCGCAGGCCGCGCTCGGCTTTTGCGTCGAGGATCTCCGCGAGCAGGTGGGCGACTCGGGCCGGCCGGTCGTGATCGTCGCCCACTCGGGCTTCGACACCGACTGGTGGCACCCGGAGGACTGGGCCGCCTTCTACGAGGCTGTCGAAGGCTACAACGTGATCCTCTACATGTTCGGCCACACGGGCACCGGCGTCTGGGGCTGGAGCCCGTCGCCCGAGGCCCCGAAGCTCCAGTGCATCAACACCGGCCAGACCACCAAGGGCTTCTTCGTGGTCCGGATCACGGCCGATCGGCTGCGGGCCGTGTACCGCTGCAAGGACGGCCGCGCGACGACCGACGGCGGTTGGACGTGGAAATACCCGCTCGACGTGCCAATCGAGAGGCTGGCCCCGGACGGCCTCGCCGGCCGGGCTGCCGCAGGAGTCTCCCGATGAGTCCAGCCGTTCCAACCGCCGCCGTGTCTCGCCGGGGTTTTCTCGGGCACGCAGCCGGGGGCCTCGCCGCCACGGCTTCGCTCCCCGCGGTCACTCGGGGCCGTGAGGCGACCGACGACACGATCGCCTTCTTCGTCGTCGGCGACACCCACTTCTTCGCCGACGCCGCCGCTCCCGACCGGCTTCTCGACGGATCGGCCGCCGTCACCGGAGCCCTCGTGGACCGCCTCAACGCACTCCCCGGAGAGGAGATCCCGGAGCGGTCGGGTGGCGGTGTGGTGCGGAAGCCGTTCGGCGTGATCCACGCCGGCGACGTGATCGACACTGGCGACAAGCAGGGGAAACTCCAGGACGCGATGCAGCGGACGGAGGTGGCCGCCTTCGAGCGGGTGATGGGGCTCACCGGCGCGGACGGCGGCCTTGCCTATCCCGTCTACGAAGTCCATGGCAACCATGACGGCCCGGCTGGCAAGGGGCCGGCGATCGAGCGGATCATCGAGCGGAACAAGGCCCGGCCGCGGGTGGACCATGTCTCACCCAACGGGCTCCACTATGCCTGGGACGTGGGTGACGTGCGGTTCGTGAACCTCGGGATCGTCGTGGGCTCGGTGCCGGGGATCGCCCGGCGCCGCCGCTACGCGCCGCTCGAGAGCCTCGACTTCCTCGTGGCCGACCTGCGGGACAAGGTGGGCGACAGCGGCCGACCGGTGGTGATCACGCACCACGTCGACATCGCCCGCTACACGGCTCCCGTGCCGGCCGACGCGCCGTTCGCCGACAAAGAATGGGATCCGGCCGACGTGGGTGGCTTCTTCGCGGCCCTGCGGAAGTTCAACGTGGCCGCGGTGTTCTACGGCCATACGCATGCCCGCCAGGTGTGGCGGTGGGACGGCCAGGCCTGCCGGCCGGCGGGCGAGTCGCTCGCGGAAGAAGAGGCTGGCGACGACGAGTCCAGCAGCGACGAGACCAGGGAGCTCAACGTGTTCAACGTGGACAACTCGTCGCATTTCGCCGGTCCGGCCCAGGCGGTGTTCTACGTTGAACTCGGCCCCGACGGGCTCGTGGTGCGGGAGTATGCGACGAAGGATGCCTGGCAGACCGGGTTCTGGTCGCCGCTCGTGTGGCGACGGCCGACGGCTGCGGTGGCGGCATCGTGATCGAATCAGGGGCCGTGATCGAACCAGGCACCAGGGCAGCGGAGGAGGAGCGATGAGCAGGATCGCGTGGGCCGGCTGGAAGTGGATGGCGGCCTGGCTGGGCGGCGTCGCCTGCGTGGCGGCGGGCGTCAGTTGGGCCGAGGTGCCCCCGGTGCCGGCCGAGGCGGCGGAACTCAAGCCGATCCGGTTCGCCGTGATCGGTGACTTCGGCCTCGATGGCTGGAAACCAAAGAGCAACCCCGACGACGGCACAAAGCCGCACGAGCGGCGGAATCCCAATCAGGCCGCGGTGGCCGACCTCGTCGCCTCCTGGAAGCCTGATTTCGTGGTCACCACAGGCGACAACAACTATCCCAAGGGAGAGGCGGCCACGATCGACGCCAACGTCGGCAAGTATTACGCGGCGTTCATCGGCAACTACAAGGGCAGCCATGGCCCCGGGGCCGCTGCGAACCGGTTCTTTCCTGTGCTCGGCAACCATGACTGGGACGCGCCGGGCGTCCGCTGCCAGCCCTACCTCGACTACTTCACGCTGCCGGGCAACGAGCGGTATTACGACTTCGTCTGGGGGCCCGTGCACTTCATCATGCTCGACAACGACGGCCGCGAACCCGACGGGGTGAAGCGGGGCTCGAAGCAGGAGGGCTGGTATCGCGAGGTGGTGCAGGCGAGCCGGTCACCATTCCAGGTCGTGGTGGCGCATCATCCGCCCTACTCGTCGGGTGAGCATGGCGGCAACGATCATGCCGACTGGGGCTTTCACGACCACGGCGTGGAGTTGATGCTCGCCGGCCACGACCACAACTACGAGCGGATCGAGCGGGGAGACACGCTCTACGTGATCAACGGAGCCGGGGGAGCGAACGTGCGTCGCATGAAGGAGACGGTCGCGGGAAGCAAGTCGCGGTTCACCGGCAAGCACGGGGCGATGCGGGTCGACGTCGTGCCGACCGAGGGCGAGCCTGGCACCTGGACGCTCACCTCCCGGTTCCTGGCGGTGGACGGCACCGAGGCCGACGTGTTCTCGATCACCCGGCCGGCACGCTGATCGGGCCGCTCAGCGGCGGGGCGCGAGTCCCAGTTGGATGCGGCGCTGGTCCCTGGCCCGGCGATACTCGGTCTGACGGGCGCGGGTCTCGGCGGAGGTCTTGTCGATCCGCTGCTTGCTGCGGGCGTTGCGGCCCTCTTCCGAGCCATCGCGTCGGCTTCCCCCGGGGGGCGGAGCCGCTCCGGCCGCGGCCGGCTGGCCGCCGGCTTGAGCCGAGGACTGGGGCCCAGGACGAGTCTGACCATCGGCTTGCCCGCCGCGTTCGGCGAGTCGGCGTTCCCGCTCGGCCTCCCATTTCTCGCGCCGCTCTTCCTCCGCCTTGATCCGGCGGTCGAGTTCGGCCGCCCGTCGCTCCGGTGGCAGGGCAAAGTAGGAGTCGACTTCGGCCGTCTCGCGGGCCTCGAACAGGCGACCGATCTCCGCGCGGGCCTGGTCGCGGTAGGCATTGGGCACGCTGCGGACCGTCTCGAAGACAGCCCCGAACGAGGCGTCGTCGGGATTGAAGGGCTGGCCGGACCGGGCCGCCTGTTGCAGCTGGGCGATCTGGCCGTCCACGCTCGCCCGGACCGCGAGGATCTCGGCCGGGATGCGGCCGCGCAGGAACAGCCACGCCAGGCCGGCCAGGCCGAGGACCACCACCGACACGGCGACGATCTTGACCGCGCGTCCGGACGAACCCTCCGCCCGCCGGGAGCGGGCGAGGTCCGCGAGCG
>JBILOA010000309.1:0-3545 GCA_044374735.1 Pirellulales bacterium
CTGGTCGGTCCCGATCGCGAACAGAATCACGCCCGTGATCAGGGTCGTGAGGTTCGAGTCGATGATCGTGGAGAAGGCCCGCTGGAAGCCGTTGCGGATCGCCATCCGGACCGCCGCCCCGCGATCGAGCTCCTCCCGCATGCGCTCGTAGATCAAAACGTTGGCATCGACCGCCATGCCGACCGAGAGCACGAGCCCGGCCAGACCCGCGAGCGTGAAGGCCACCTTGAACGAGATCATCAGCGCCACCACCAGCACGATGTTCATCAGCACGGCCAGATCGGCCACCAGCCCCGAGAACCGGTAGTAGCCGAGCATGAAGGTGAGCACGACGATCGTGGCGACGAGCATCGCCTGGCCGGCGCTGCGAATCGTGTCGTCGCCGAGCTGCGCGCTGATCCGCTGCTCGCTGATCGGCTCCCGCTCGAGGGCGGCCGGCAGGCTGCCGGCGTTGAGGATCTCGACGATCTCGTCGACCTCGCGCTGGTCGAAGTTGCCGGTGATCTGGCCGCTCGAGGTGATCGTGCTGCGGATCACCGGAGCCGACTGCAGCAGGTCATCGAGCAGGATCCCCAGCCGGCTCGTCAGGCCGTTGGCCGGATCGGGCAGGTTGCGGCTGGTCAGCACCCCGAACTTGGCGGCCCCGCGGGAGTTGAGCAGGAAACTGACGCACGGCGAGAGCGATGCGTCGTCGATGTCGGGGCTGACGCGGCTCAGGTCGCCGCCGGTCACGTTGAACCGGTCGAGCATCACGAGCGCCTCCACGCCGCCGTCGGCCGCGCTGCGGGTCACCATCGAGGTGTCGACGGGCATCTTGGCCGGGTCGATCCGCACCCAGCGGGCGGCCGGCTCCCCCTGGATCCGCACGGTCTTGCCGCGGAAGCCCTCGGCCTGGCTGATGGCGGTGCGGTGCCGGGGATCGGCCCGGTTGGCCACGATCCGGAACTCGAGCACGCCGGCGCTCGAGATGATCTTCTTGATCTGCTCGACCTCCGACTGCTCCACCTCCGGCAGGATGACCTCGATCTGGTCGAGGCCGAACTGCCGCACCGTCACCTCCTTTTGACCGCCCGGATTGACCCGGCGGCTGACGGCGGCCACGAGCTTGTCCATCGGCACGGGCGACGACTGCGGGGCGAGCTCGTAGCTCACCTCGAGCCCCTCTGCCCCGTCCGTCCGCCCCACCTCCTTGACGGCCACGCGGTCGAACGCGGCCTCCTTCATCGCCGCAAGGAACGCCTCACGGGCGGCGGGATCCTTGCCCGCGAGCCGGACGGCGACCCGGCCGGCCCCCTTGCGTTCGAGCGTGGCGTCCCCGCCGTCCTGGGAGGCGAGAATCCGCTCGATCCCCGCGACCGCGTCGTCGACGCGGGTCTGGGCCTGGCGGCCGGCCGCCACCTCGTAGACCAGGATCAGGCCCCCCTTGAGGTCGATGCCCAGCCGCGGCGGCCAGCCCAGCCAGCAGATCGTAGAGCCGGCCGCCAGGGCCACGAGCACCGCCGCAATCCGGCCCCACATGTCGGGCACCCGCAGGCTCTTGGCGATCAGCCAGGCGAGGAACGTGGCACCCGCCACGACGGCCAGCGCGATCAGCCAGCCGGCTCCCGGGGTCTGCCACCAGGCCACGGCGGCCGGCACGGCGGCAGCGGGCTCGCCTCCGGCCACGGCAAGGAGGGCGACGACCGACGACGCGATGTTCATGAAAGGTTCTCGGAACAGGTTGGATCGGGTGAAAAAGCGATGTGCCGGCCGTCAGCGTCAGGAGGTCTTCGGCTCGGCCTCGCCGCCGTCGCCGAGGATCCGGGTGACACTCGCGAGCGTGACGGTGAGCTTCACGTTCGCCGACTCATCCACCCGGAGCACGACCCGGTCGGCGCCGGCATCGACCGACGCAACGGTGCCGTAGATGCCCGACGAGGTCACGACGCGGTCGTTCTTCTTCAGGGCCGCGAGCATGGACTGCTGTCGGCGCAGCCGCTCCCGTTCCGGCCGAAACAGCAGCAGATAGGCGGCCGCGGCGATGGCCACCAGCGGCAACAGCTGAAACGGCAACGGCGGCCGCTCGGCCGGCGGCTCGGCGGCCTGGGCCAGGCAGACGGTCGCGGTCAGGGGGAGGGTCGCGACGGGCAAAACCGGTGACGGCATGGGAACGAAGGGGAGCGACACAAGGGCAGACCCGGGGGGCCGGACGTCGAAAGGAAGCCCCAGAATGTAGTGGCAGCCGTGACGCAGGGACAAGTCGGACGCCTCGGCAGCGGCCGCGGCACCGCTTCAGCCCGCATCGGCCTCCGCCCGCCCCGCGCCGCCCCAGGCGGCCCCGACGGCACGGGCCGCCTCGGCGAACCGGCCAGCGAGAATCGCCTCGCGCAGCCGGGCCACGAGCCGTTGGTAGAAGGTCAGGTTGTGGATCGACGTCAACACGGGCCCGAGCATCTCGCCGGCCTGGAACAGGTGTCGCAGGTAACTGCGGCTGTGCCGGCAGGCGATGCAGGGGCAACCTTCCTCGAGCGGCCCCTGATCCTCGGCATGCCGGGCATTCTTGAGCTTCACCGGTCCGGCAAAGGTGTAGGCCAACGCCGTGCGGCCGCAGCGGGTGGGCAGGACGCAGTCGAACATATCGATGCCGGCCGCGACCGCCATCACGATGTCCTGCGGCTGGCCGACGCCCATCAGATACCGCGGCCGGTCGCCGGGCAGCCAGGGCACGGTCGCGGCGAGCGTGTCGCGCATCGCCTCCGGCCCCTCGCCCACCGAGAGCCCGCCCACCGCGT
Organism: Pirellulales bacterium; assembly: GCA_044374735.1. Classification (GTDB taxonomy): domain Bacteria; phylum Planctomycetota; class Planctomycetia; order Pirellulales; family UBA1268; genus QWPN01. The sequence goes on from JBILOA010000309.1 coordinate 2,772, forward strand.
AGCCCGGGAACCCGAGTGCCACGATCGCCTCGGCGCTCTCGCGCCTCAGGTCGGGCTCGAGCCCCCCCTGCACGATCCCGAACAGCGCCTGCTCGGGGCGGCGGTGGGCGTCTCGGCACCGCTCGGCCCAGCGGAGTGACCGCCGCATCGCGTCGGCGACGGTGGCCCGGTCGGCCGGGAGCGCGACGACGTGATCGAGTTGCATCGCGATGTCGGCCCCGATCCGCTCCTGGATCCTGGTCGCCGACTCGGGCGTGAGTTCGATCCGTGCGCCGTCGAGGTGCGAGCGGAACACGGCCCCCTGCTCGGTCACCTTCACCTGCTCGGCGAGGCTGAACACCTGGAAGCCGCCGGAGTCGGTGAGCGTGGGCCCCTGCCAGCCCATGAACGCCGCCAACCCGCCCCCCTGCTCCACCACCTCCTCGCCCGGCCTGAGATGGAGGTGGTAGGTGTTGGCGAGGATCACCCCCGCCCCGGTCTCGGCCACCCGGCCGATGTCGACGCCCTTGACCGTGGCCGCGGTCGCCACGGGCATGAACAGCGGCGTGGGCACGCTGCCGTGCGGCGTGGTGAGCGTGCCCGCCCGCGCCAGCCCGTCAGTCGCCTCGAGCGTGTACGAAAATCCTGGTTGCATGAGGGCTGGGATTCGGGGGCCAGGGGGCGAACGCCACGCGGATTCGGAGCCGCCGGTGACATGCTCGTCACCGGCGGATTTTGTGAGTACCGACTCGTGGGCGATAGCCGAGACCAAGTTTCACAAAATTCACCGGTTCC
>JBILOA010000310.1:0-3532 GCA_044374735.1 Pirellulales bacterium
CGCCGCCGCAGGAAAAGTTTCGGGCCTGGGCCCGGACGGTGCCCCACACGCTCAGGAACCCGCTCTTCCACTGGACCCACCTCGAACTCGTCCGCCACTTCGGGATCGACACGCTCCTCGAGGAGTCGTCCGCCGATGCCATCTGGCACGAGGCCAACCGGCAGCTCGCCACCGCCGACCTTTCGGCCCGCGGGATTCTCCGGCGGTTCAAGGTCGAACTCGTCGGCACCACCGACGACCCGGCCGACCCGCTCGACTGGCACGCGAAGATCGCCGCCACGAACTGCCCGACCAGGGTCGTGCCCACCTTCCGGCCTGACGCGGCGCTCAAGGTCGGGCAGCCCGACCGCGTGCAGGCTTGGGCTCGCCGGCTCGCCGACATCGCCGGCACCGCCGCCGACACCTTCCCCGGCCTGCTCGCCGCGCTGGACCAACGGCACGCCGACTTTGCCCGGGCCGGCTGCCGGGCCACCGACCACGGCCTCGAATCCCTCGCCGACACCGAATGCACCGACGCCGAGGCGGCAACGATCTGGCAGCGGGCCATGGCGGGCACTCCCGCCACACGCGCGGAGGCCGACCGCTTCGCGGTGCGGATCATGCTCCACGTCGCGCGGCTCAACCACGCGGCCGGCTGGGTGACGCAGCTGCACCTCGGCCCCTTTCGCGACCCCAACCCGCTCCTCGCGAGAACGCTCGGCGCCGACGCCGGCTGCGACACGATCGGCGACGCCCGCCAAGGGCCGGGGCTGGTGCGCTTTCTGGGCACGCTCGCCCAGGAGGAATCTCTCGGTCGCACGATCCTCTACAACATCAATCCCGCCGACAACGCGCTCTTCGCCGCGCTGCCGGGCTCCTTCCAAGACGGGGCCACGCCCGGCAAGATCCAGTGGGGCAGCGGCTGGTGGTTCCTCGACCAGGAGCGGGGCATGCGGGAGCAGATGAACATGCTCTCCGACATGGGGCTGTTGGCCCGGTTCGTGGGGATGGTGACCGACTCGCGGTCATTCCTCTCCTACCCGCGGCACGAGTACTTCCGCCGGATCCTCTGCGACCTCGTGGGGGGCGACGTGGCCACGGGCCGGTTGCCCGACCACCGCGACTGGCTCGACCCGCTCGTGGTGGCCGTCTGCTCCGGCAACGCCCGCGCGGCCCTCGGGCTCGGGGCGGCGAGCGTCTGACGAGCATCCCATGACCGCCCTCCGCCCCGGCCGCTCGCTCTTCCGCCTGCTCGTGCTGCCGCTGGTGGGGCTCGTGCTGGCGGCGGTGGTGGCCAACGTGGCCTTCGCCGCCTTCCTGGCCGCCCGGCGGGCGCTCGAGTCGGCGCAGGCCCAGCAGGAGCGGGTCGCAATGGCGCTCGAATCCTCGCGCGTGGCCCTCTCCCCGCAGGTGCTCGAAACGCTCGGTCAGCTCACCGACTGCGAGTTTCTGGTGTGGAACGCCACCACGGCCAGTGCCGGCCTGACGACGCTCACGACCGACGTGCTCGCCCGTCACGAGCCCGCGACGATCGCCGCGGCCGCCGGGGGCAACATCGTGCTTGAGGGCCGTCGCTACCACGTCGGGACCGCGCAGTCCCGCGGCGTGCGGCCCGAGACGGTGCTCGTGCTCACGCCCGTCTCGAGCCTCGTCCGGGCGACGTTCGAGGCGATCTGGCCGGTGCTGGCGGTGGCGACGGCGACCCTGGCGGTGCTCGTGCCGCTGGGCCTCGTCGCCACGGCGCGGCTGGCCCGCCGGATCGTGGCCGTCGAGCGGCACGTGGCCACGATCGCGGCCGGCCGGTTCGGGGAGAAGCTCGCCGACGCGGCCGCCGTCGGGCAAGCGGCCCACGACGACATCGGCCGGCTCGTGGCCGGCGTCAACCACCTGAGCGGCGCCCTGGCGGAGTTGCGAACCAATCTCGTGGCCGGCGAACGGCAGCGGCTCCTGGGCCAGCTCGCCGCCGGCTTCGCCCACGAACTGCGGAACGCCGTTACCGGCGCGCGGCTGGCGATCGACCTCCACCGGCGCCGCTGCCCCACCGCGGCCGACGGTCCCGACGAGAGCCTCGCCGTGGCGACGCGGCAGCTCGACATCCTCGAGGAGGAGGTGCGCGGCCTGTTGGCGCTCGGCCGCCCGGGGGAGACGGCCACCGGTCCGGTCGACGTGGCGGCGCTCGTGGCGGAGGTCAAAGACCTCGCCGGGCCCCGTTCGGAACACGCCGGCGTCAGGCTCGAGACCGATCTGCCGGCCCGCCTTCCCCCGCTCACGGGCCGCCGCGAGGCCCTCCGGGCGGCGCTGGTCAACCTCGCTTTGAACGCGATCGACGCGGTCGGCCGCGACGGCCGCGTGCGGATCCAGACCACGCTCGCCAATGGCTGCCTCGAACTCGCGGTCGAGGACGACGGGCCTGGCCCGCCGGCGGAACTGGCCGAGTCGCTCACCGAGCCGTTCGTGACCGGCAAGCAGGAGGGCATCGGGTTGGGTCTCGCCGTGGCCAAGGCGGTGGCCGAGGAGCACGGGGGTAGACTGTCGTGGAGCCGGACGCACGGCCGGACGCGGTTCGTGATCGCCCTGCCGCTCCCGGCTGGCCACCCCTCCCGCCCGGATTCCGACTCGTGAGCCGCATCCTGATCGTCGACGACGAGCCGGCCATCGGCTGGAGCCTCAAGGAGATCCTCACCGACGAGGGTCACGAGGTGGCCGTCGCGGCCGACATTCCCCGGGCGGTCGCGACAGCCGGGCAGATGGCCCCCGACGCGATCCTGCTGGACGTGCGGCTCGGCGACCAGGACGGGATCCGGTCGCTACCGGAGATTCGGGCGGCCGCCGGGCCCGTGCCGGTGGTCGTGATGACGGCGTTCGGCGACCTCGACACCGCCGTGCGGGCCGTCCAGGCGGGATCGTTCGACTACCTCGTCAAGCCCTTCGATCTCGAGCGGGTCAGGGAGGTGGTGGCTCGGGCGCTGGCCGATCGCGACGTCCGGGCGGAGTCGCCGGCCGACCCGCAACCGACCGCCGAACTCGTCGGCTCGTCGCCGCCGATGCAGGAGGTGTTCAAGCAGGTGGCACTCGTCGCGGCAAGTGACCTGCCGGTGCTCGTGACGGGCCCGACCGGCACCGGCAAGGAGGTCGTGGCCCGGGCGATCCACACGCACTCGGCCCGCCGTGGCAAGCCGCTGGTCACCACGAACCTCGCGGCCCTCGCGCCCGGCGTGATCGAGAGCGAGCTGTTCGGCCATGCGGCCGGCTCGTTCCCCGGCGCCACCGCCGCCCGCCCCGGGCTCTTCGAGCTCGCCGCCGGCGGCACGATCTTCCTCGACGAGATCGGTGAGGCGCCGGCCGACGTGCAGGTCAAGCTCCTGCGGGTGCTCGAGGCCGGCGAGGTCGCCCGCGTCGGTGAAGCCGCCGCCCGGCCGGTGAACGTGCGTGTGATCGCCGCGACCAACCGCGACCTGGCCGCGATGCTGGCGGCGGGCACGTTTCGGACCGACCTCTTCCAGCGGCTCAGCGTGTTCCCGATCACGATGCCGCCGCTGGCCGACCGGCCCGG
>JBILOA010000311.1:0-3530 GCA_044374735.1 Pirellulales bacterium
CCAGGTGCCCCAGGGCCGGAACGCGGGCCGTGCCTTCCATTCGGTGGCCCGCTCCGCGAACCGGACGACGAGCGTGCCGATGCGCCGGCCGCGCGTCGCCTCGTCGCCCTCCTGCTCCGGCAGCCGTTCGGAGCCACGAAACACGCACTCCACCACCTCGAGCGGCACCCGCTCCACCCGGCCCGGCGCGAGCCGGACCATCATCCGGTCGCCGTCGCGTGCGAGTCGCGGAGCGGCCGCCTCGCGGGCCACCAAGGCCGCCGCGACGAGCGTGGCGACGGCGGCCCCGCCCACGAGCCAGGCGGCCCAGCCGAGGCCCGCGGTCGCCAACGCCGCGACCGCAGCGGCGTCGGCGACCGCGGTGATCACCGCAAACACCGCCACCGGGCGGACGTTGCCCCGCAGCCACACCTCACGCCGTCCGGCCGCTTCCATGGTTCCGCTTTCGCTCTCCTGCCGGCTGGCTTACGATTTCCGCTTCGCTCGGGCCAGCCACCATCTGCCGCTCAGAAACCATGCACGACCACCCCAGCCACACCGCCTCGCATGGCGGCCCGGCCGCGTCCGGCTCGTCCCGCGTGCTCGTCGGGATCGGCCTGGCCCTCGCAGCCTACCTGGTGGCGGCGGCGGTTGGCTGGCCCCAGCATGGTCGGGATTTGCTGGTCGCCGCACAAGCCGGCCACCATCCGGCCGATCATGGCGGCGACCACGCCCCGGCCGCCGGCGAGCCGGCGGCCGCCCAGGATGACGACCACGACCACGCCGCCCACCATGCCGCCGGAGCCGCCCCGCCGCTGTTCACGGTGATCCCGTTCGTGATCCTGCTGGGCATGATCGCGGTGCTCCCGCTCGTCCCCAGCCTGGCCCACTGGTGGGAGCACAACTCCAGCAAGTTGCTGGTGGCGGCCATCCTCGCGGCGGTGACGGTCGGCTACTACCTCTTTGCGCATGCGCAGCCGGTGGAACTCCACTTCCCGTCCCACGGCGTCGTACCGCCACCCGCCTCCGGGCCGGCCTGGGGCGTGGCCGGAACGGTGCTCGTCAACGCGCTGTGCGCCGAGTACCTGCCCTTCATCGTCCTGCTGTTCGCGCTCTACACGATCACCGGTGGCGTGCGGATCCAGGGGGATCTGGAGGCCACGCCCACGGTCAACGCCGCCTTCATCGGCATCGGCGCCGTGTCGGCGAGCCTGATCGGCACGACCGGCGCCGCGATGCTCCTGATCCGGCCGCTCTTGGAGACGAACCGGCAGCGGCACCATGTCGTGCACACGGTCGTGGTTTTCATTTTCCTGGTCTGCAATTGCGGCGGCTGCCTGCTGCCGATCGGCGACCCGCCGCTGTTCCTCGGCTACCTGCAGGGGGTCGACTTTCTCTGGACGCTGTCGCTTTGGAAGCAGTGGTTGTTCGTCAACGCCGTGGTGCTGGCCATTTATTGGCTCTGGGACACGTTCCTCGCCCATCCGCGGGAATCCCGCCGCGACCTCGCCCGCGACGAGCGCTCGGCGGGCCGGCTTCGCATCGAGGGGCTCTGGCCCAACCTGCCGCTGATGGCCGGCGTGATCGTCGCCGTCGCCCTGCTCGACCCGTCCAAGCCTTTCCCGGGCACCGACTGGCATCCCTGGATCTACCTCCGCGAGGCGACCCTCCTCACGCTCGTCGGCCTGTCGCTGCTCCTGGGCTCGGCCGACGTCCGCCGCCGCAACGGCTTCAGCTACACCGCGATCCTCGAGGTGGCCGCGCTGTTCGTGGGCATCTTCATCTGCATGCAGCCGGCCCTGGCGATCCTGCACGAGCGCGGCGGCGAGCTCGGCATCACCTCCCCGCAGGGCTTCTTCTGGGTCACGGGGGCCCTCTCGAGCGTGCTCGACAACGCCCCCACGTACCTCGTGTTCTTCCAGACAGCCCAGGCCCTGCCGGCCGAGCCGGGAGCGGTGACGATGGCGGGCGTCGAGGTCGGGCGGCTGGCGGCGATCAGCCTGGGGGCGGTGTTCCTCGGGGCGATGACCTACATCGGCAACGGGCCCAACTTCATGGTCAAGGCGATCGCCGAGCAGGCGGGCGTGAAGATGCCCAGCTTCTTCGGCTATGTGGTCTACAGTTGCGGCATTCTGCTGCCGGTGCTGGCCGCGTCCGCCTTCCTCTTTCTGTAGCGGCTTCCCGGCACGGTATGATCCTGGTGTGAGCAAGGCAATCAAAGCCCGCGAGTCTTTCGACGTCATCACGAGCGATTCCCATTTCCGGGAGCTCGTCGACCGACTCGCCGATCAGCCCTTCATCGCCTTCGACACCGAGTTCGTCTCGGAACACACCTACCGCAGCCAGCTCTGCCTCCTGCAGGTGGCCGCGCCGGGTGTGCTGGCGGTGGTCGACACCCTGGCGATCCGCGAGATCGAGCCCTTCTGGCGGCTCCTCGCCGAGCCCGGTCGGACCACCATCGTGCACGCCGGCCGCGAGGAGATGGGCTTCATCCTCCATGCGATCAAGACCCGACCGTCGAAGTTGTTCGACGTGCAGGTGGCCGCGGGCCTGGTCGACCACGACTACCCGGCGGGCTACTCCGCGATCGTCCGGCGGTTTCTCGGGGAGCAGGCCGACAAGGGGGAGACCCGCACCGACTGGCGGAAGCGGCCGCTCTCCGAGTCACAGTTGGTCTACGCCATCGACGACGTGCGGCACCTCGAGCAACTGTGGCGGAAGATGGAGAGCAAGCTCGAGGCGCTCGGCCGCACCGCCTGGATGGCCGCCGAGATGGCCACCTGGCAGGACGACGTCGAGGAGTCGTTCGTCCGCAAGCGGTGGCGGCGGGTGGCAGGCCTGGGCAACCTCTCCCGCCGCGAGCTGGCGGTGGCGCGGGAGCTGTGGCACTGGCGCGACGCCGTGGCCGAAGAGCGGGACATGCCCCCGAAGCGGGTGTTGCGCGACGACCTGCTCGTCGAGCTCTGCAAGCGCAAGACGGCCAACGAGCAGCAGATCGCGGCAGTCCGCGGGATGCAGCGGTCGGACCTGCGGCACATCATGCGGGGCCTCTCCGAGGCGATCCAGCGGGGCCTCGATTGCCCCGAGGGCGACCTCCCGGGCGGCGAGCGGCATCGGGCGCCCCCGGCTCACCTGGCGATGCTCGGACAGTTCATGGCCACGGCCGTCGCGGGCCTGTGCCGGCAGCTCAAGCTCGCCCCGGCGCTCGTGGGCACCGCCTCCGACATGCGCGATTTGCTCGCGTGGAAGCTGGGCTACGGCGACCTCGACCGGCAGCCGCTCCTCTCCCGGGGCTGGCGGGCCCAAGTGGTGGGCAGCCTCGTGGACGACCTGCTCGCCGGCCGCGCCGCCCTGCGGATCGGCGACATCCGCTCGTCCGAGCCGCTGGTGATCGAGCGGCACGGCGGCTGACCGTAGCCGCGGGCGTGCGGCCGGGATTTGGCATAGGCGACCCCGTTGCCGACGGCATAGGCTGCCCGGCCTCGAAGCCGGAGACCTGCCATGCTGCCACCCCGTCGCCTTCCCACTGCTCAGCCATCCGCCCTCACACT
>JBILOA010000313.1:0-3510 GCA_044374735.1 Pirellulales bacterium
CGAGGGGCCGACCCAGCGGCCCGACGTGGAGGCGATGCGGTCGAGGCAGATCCGGAACATGCTCGCGACGCTGCTGCTCAGCCAGGGGTTGCCGATGCTCTTGGCCGGTGACGAGTGCCGCCGGACCCAGCAGGGCAACAACAACGCCTGGTGTCAGGACAACGCCGTCTCCTGGTTCGACTGGCGGCTCGTCCAGGAAAACACCGACCTGTTCCGGTTCGTGTCGAGCCTGATCCGGTTTCGCCTCGGCAATCCCACGCTCCGGCGGAGGACGTTTTTGGTGGGCGGCGTGAGTGCGAGCGGGCCGCTGCCCGACGTCGAGTGGTTTTCCCCGGAGGGGGCCCACATCGACTGGTATGCGGCCGATGCCAGCCTGACCTGCTACTTCGGCGCGCCCACGACCGAGGAGCTGGCCCGCGACCCGGAGCCGGCAGCCGGCGGCACCGAGGGTGTCCCCCGGCACGTGCTCGTCTTCGCCCACGCCGGATCGCTGCCCCGCAGCTTCCGGTTCCCCGACTCCGATCCGCTCCGCGAGCTCACCTGGCGAACGTTCATCCAGACGGCCGAACCGCCGCCGGCCGACGTGTGGCCCGATGGAAACGGCCCGGTCGTCGACGTGGCGGCCCCGCTGGTGCTGCCGGAGCGGTCCCTCGTCTGCCTGGTCGCCGATGCCGTTCGGCCGTCGGCCCCGCGATCGCGGATTGCCGCCCGCCGGGGTTGAGCGATAGGCTTTCCCCCCGGATCGCCACCTGCCAACCTTCCCCGTTCCCCCCGCCCGGAGCTTCTCCCATGTCGCGTCGCTCGCACCCCTCGCCCTGCTGCATGCTGCCCGCCCTGGCGGTGGCCACCCTCGCCTGGTCGGCCGCCGGCTGCGCGCCCGCCGCCAAGCCCAAGGAGCAGCCCAAGGCCGCCGCCGGCGGCCACGACCACGATCACGACCATGGCGACCATGACCATCCCGAGACGATCGCCGCAGGGGTCGCCGAGCTCGAGAGCACTGCGAAGGACATCGCGACCAAGCTCGCCGCCGGCTCGCAGGAGGCCGCCGACGACGCGCTCCATGCTGCCGGCCACCTCCTGGAAGACCTGCAGGGCCTGCTCGCCAAGGAGAAGGACCTCTCGGCCGAGGCCAAGGACGCGGGCAAGAAGTCGCTCGACGAGCTGTTCGAGTGCTTCGACAAGCTCGACACGGCCATGCACGCCGGGGCCGACGAGGCCAAGACGACGGTCGCCGACGTCCATGCGTCGGTGAAGGACCGGATCGAGGCCGCCGTGAAGTCGCTCAAGGAAACGTTCAGCAAGGAGGCCAAGTGATGCAGCGGAAGCCGAGGTTTGAAACGGTCTGGGCGTTGAGCGCGGCGATCGTCGCGACAGGGGCGGTCTGGACGACGGCGCTGGCGGAGATCGATCCCGTCGCTGCCCGGCAGTCGCTCGTGCTTCCGGCGGAGCCCGCGGGGGCCGTCTCGCTGGCCGACGCCCGCGGCACGCTCGGCCTCGAGCCCAAACCCGTGGTGGTGGTCGGTCGGATCGGCGGCAAGGGGATGGAGCCCTTCCTCGACGGCAAGGCCTCGTTCTCGCTGCTCGAGATCCCGGCCGACGACCATGCCGAGAAGCCCGGGCACAACGCCGACGACTGCCCGTTTTGCAAGAAGCGGCAGGCCAACGCCACGATGGCAGCCGTTCAGTTTCTCGGCGCTGACGGCAAGCCCATCCCCGTCGACGCCCGGAAGTTGTTCGGCGTCGACAAGGGGACCGACGTGGTGATCCGCGGCACGGGCGTCTTCAACGCCAAACTCGGCGTGCCGATCATCCAGGTCACCGCCGACGGAATCTTCGTCCGGCCACGGGCGAAGTGAGGGCCGGGCGGTGCGCGCGGCGTTCAAGGAGTGGGCGGCGGTCTGTCGGGCCCTCGCCAGCGGCCGCCAGGACGTGATCCTGCGGAAGGGCGGGATCGTGGAGCCCGGGGGCGAGTTCCGGCTGGAGAGCCGGGAGTTTCTCCTCCTGCCCACCTTTCTCCACCAGTCGGCCGAGCAGCTGATCCCCGAGGCCCGCGACCTGCTCGTCGGGATCGACGCCGACCGGCCGCCGCCGGGCCGGATCGTCCTGACCCACCTGGCGCGGGTCCGCGACGCGGTGCGCATCACCGATCCGGCCGCCCTTGCAACGTATCGCGGCCGCCACGTCTGGACCGACGCGGTGGTGGCTGAGCGGTTTCACCGCTGGAAGGACGAGCTCCACGTGCTTGAGGTGGCCGTCAGCCCGCTGGCCGAGCCGGCGAACGTTGCCTGGCACGACGACTACGGCGGCTGCAAGTCGTGGCTCACGCTCCACGACGATGTGCCCGGCTGAATCTTCCCGCGACTACCGCACCACGCGGGCCCCGCCCCCCTTGATCTGCTTCTCAACCTCGGCCCGGGTGGCCATCGAGGTGTCGCCCGGCGTGGTGGAGGCCAGTGCGCCGTGCGCGGCACCGTAGTCCACCGCCTGCTGGGCGTCGTTGAACTCCAGGAATCCGAAGGCCAGGCCGCTCGCGAAGCTGTCGCCGCCGCCGACCCGGTCCAGGATCTCGAGTTCCGGATACTTCCGGCTGTCGTAGAACGTGCCGTCGTGCCAGCAGATGGCGGACCAGTCGTTCCTGGTGGCCGTGATCACGCGGCGGAGGGTGGTGGCCGCCACCTTGAAGTTCGGAAACTCGCGGACCGCCCGCTCGATCATCGCCTTGAAGGCCCCGGTCTCGATCTCGGCGAGTGAGTGGTCGACGCCCTCCACCTCGAAGCCCAGCGAGGCGGTGAAGTCCTCCTCGTTGCCGATCATCACATCGACGTGGCGGGCGATCTCGCGGTTCACCGCGCGGGCCCGGGGCTGGCCGCCGATGCTCTTCCAGAGACTGGGGCGGTAGTTGAGGTCGTAGGACACGATCGTGCCGTGCCGCTTGGCCGCCTGCACCGCCTCGATGGTCAGGGCGGCGGTGGTCTCCGACAGGGCCGCGAAGATGCCGCCCGTGTGAAACCAGCGCACCCCCACGCGGCCGAACAGGTGCTCCCAGTCGACGTCGCCCGGCTTCAGCTGGCTGGCGGCCGTGTGGCCCCGGTCGGGCACCCCCACGGCGCCCCGGATCCCGAAGCCCCGCTCGGTGAAGTTCAGACCGTTGCGGACGGTCCGCCCGATGCCGTCGTCGGGCCGCCACTGGATGTAGTCGGTGGCGACGCCTCCCTGCATGATGAAGTCTTCGATCAGGTGGCCCACCTCGTTGTCGACGAAGGCCGTGACCACCGCCGTCGTGAGCCCAAAGCACTTTCGCAGCCCCCGGGCGACGTTGTATTCGCCGCCCCCCTCCCAGACCTGGAACTGGCGGGCCGTACGGATCCGCCCCTCGCCGGGATCGAGCCGGAGCATGATCTCGCCGAGCGAGACCTGGTCAAACTGACAGGAGTTCCGGGGCTTGATCGGCAGCGGCATGGGGTTCACGCGGTCGGAAGGGTGGCGATGTCGAAGGGTTGCACGCCCGCC